>CAZDEM010000122.1:0-6164 GCA_964504315.1 uncultured Sulfurimonas sp. | reverse complement strand
TACTGCGTTAAAAACTCTTGAAGCTACTCGTAGCTCCTGCGAATTTTTGCCTTGTGCTAGGCAACATTTTAAAACTCTGTTATTTGGTTTTACTTTTGGATAGGTACTTACTCCTCAACCATAAAAAAGCTGTCAACACTTATATTTTTAAAAGCGGCATTAAGTGAAGTGAACAGTTGAGGATGCTCTTTTTCCATTTTTGCCAGCATCTCTTTCATTTGTGCTCTTGCATAAGGCATTTTTACATCAAAACGCATAGCCGGGCAGGCTTCATCTCCTATTGCTTCAATGCCGTTATCTTCCACAAAAGCACGAAGCTGACGTTCGCGCATTTGAATCAGAGGACGAATCACTACAAGTCCGTTTCCTGCCGTATATTTTGGAGCAAGACTCCGCATCTGTCCGTTATAGATAAAGTTCATAAAAAAACTCTCTGCCGCATCATCCATATGGTGACCCAATGCAACCTTGTTACATCCGAGTTCTTTTGCGACGCTATAAAGATAACCGCGTCTCATACGAGAAAAAAAACTGCAAAATGAAGAATTTTTACGAATTTTTTCTTTTGCCAAATCATAGGTCTGTGTCTCTTTTATTACATGCTGTATACCGTGTTCCCTGCAATGAGCAGAAAGTTTGTCAAAATTTTCACCCATACCGTAGCTTACGGTAACAGCAACGAAGTCAAATGCAAAAGGAGCACGGCGCTGTTGCTCTTTCATAGCATGAATCATCGTCAGAGAATCTTTTCCGCCGCTGAGACCGACAAGAATTTTATCACCCTCTTCTATCAATTTAAACTCAGCATTTGTTTTACCGAGTTTTGACATAATTTTTTTAGAGAGTTTAACCGACAAGTTTGTCTACCATTTTCATGACAAATTCAGCAGATTCGACCGCACTTGTTTCTAAAAATTCATCAAAAGAAAAACTTGCATCCATATCCGCTGCATCACTGATAGCACGCAGTATAAAAAACGGTACGTCCAATGCATCACAGACAACAGCTACACTTGCACCCTCCATCTCTAACGCATCAGCCTTAAATGTCTCTCCTATCCAGTTTTTTCTTTTCTCATCGGCTACAAATTGGTCACCTGTTGCAATAATACCTTCTTGCACACTTTTACCCATCTCATTTGCCACTTCTTTTGAAAGCGCAATTAATTCTTTATCAGCCTCAACATATACTGCACCCTCAGGCACATATCCAAACGGATGACCACAAGCAGTGATATCCAAATCATGCTGAGCAAGTTTTGTCGCCACAATCAGGTCACCTACTTTTAGTTTTGGCGATATCGCTCCGGCAACACCGGAAAATAAAAGCTTTTGTGCGCCAAAATGCTCACACATTGTTGTAGCCGTTAATGTTGAAAATACTTTTCCTATTTTTGAGTATGCTATGACAAGATTGAGCCCTTTATAACTCGCTTCATAATATTTGTTTCCTGCATAAGTTGTTGTCCTGTATTCACCTAATCTTTCTAAAATCGGTGCAATTTCTTCAGGCATTGCTCCCATTATTGCTAATGTCATATTTATTCCTCTATTGTAAATGTCTGTATATCTTTTTGAAAAAGCGGTAATGTGTGGGCAATTTTTCCCTGGGTATCTACAATACAGCTTCCACCCCAAAAACCAAGCCCGTCTTCAAAACCCACACGATTGACAAAAAGAAGCTGTGATTTACACTCTTTTGCCACCTCTGTTATGATTTTGTACCACTTCTCCTGTATTGCAAGACCTGTATGCGTGAATCCTCGTGCAGGAGATGCAACTAGAACTATAATTAAATCAGGATTGAGCGCCATCAACTCTGTATGCACGCTTTTATGCCATAAATCTTCACACACAAGCATTGCTGTAGTTTTATTATTAACCGTAAATGCTTCAAATTTATTACCACCCTCAAAATATCTTGCTTCTTCAAACATTCCATAATTGGGCAGATGCACTTTTATATGCTTAGATATAAATTTACCATTTGCATAGTAAAGCCCTACATTTCTAAAGACGTTACCATCTCTTAATGCAGCACCGACAACAATGTCTATATCTTTACTTAACTCTTCAAGAATTTTTAGCTCTTCAAGCAGCCAAGCATCTTCAAAAAGTTTATCTTGCAAGAGATATCCGCTTAAAGAGAGTTCGGGAAATACTATTAAATCCGAATGCTCTTTTGCGTCATTTATAACAGCTATGACATCATCAAGATTTGAGCGGTTTAACTTCGGTGAAGTCTGGGCAAGTGTTACTCTCATTTATGAGCAGACTTCCTCTTTTACTTTCTCTAAAGATGCTGTATCAGAGATGTTAAGAGTTTTTAAATCTTTTGCGATTCTTCTGTTTAAGCCTTTAAGCACTACGCCGTTACCAAACTCTATAGCCATATCTACATCAGGTGCTATTGCCTGTATAGACTGTTTATATTTTACCGGTTTTACAAGTTGGTCTTTTAAAAGTTTTACGGCCTCAGCTTTTGTGCTGTACGGTTTTGTAGTTACATTTGAAATAACAGGCGCTTCAAAAGTATCTTTTATATATTTTTCCATAAGTTCGGCAAGAGGCTCTTGAGCAGATGCCAAAATATCACAGTGTGATGCAACAGACATATTTAAAAGCAACGCTCTTTTTGCACCTGCATCTTTAAAAGTCTGCTCCATTGAAGCTAAATCTGCTTTATTTCCAGCTACAACAAGCTGGCCGTCTTGATTATAATTTGCCGGCCATACTTGTTTGCCTGCGTCCTGAGCCTCAGCACAAATTTTTTCAACACTTGCATCATCAAGACCGACTATTGCCATCATGCCTGCATCTTTGCCCTCGCAGGCTTCTTGCATGAAAGCTCCACGTTTATGCACAAGTTCAACAGCATCCACATAATCAATAGCACCTGCTGCACATAAAGCTGAAAATTCACCTAGAGAATGTCCTAAAAACAGTTCAGCTTTTACATCAGGACATTGAGCTTTAAAAAGTTTATAAGCTATCATCTGCACCAAAAGGATTGCAGGCTGTGTGTAAGCAGTTTGCCCTAGTTTGTCATTTTCTTCAAATATTATTTCTTTGAAATCAACACCTATTCTATCACCTGCTTTTTCAAACATTTCACGAGCAAGTTTTGAATTTTCATAAAAATCTTTTCCCATGCCAACTGCTTGAGAACCTTGTCCTGCAAATATCATTGCTGTTTTTTTCATATCTTATTTCCTATATATTTTTTATGTTCTGCTATTTTTTTTCTTAAAGTATTTCTATTTAATCCCAATTTATCCGCTAACTGTACCTGCGATTTAAATTTATGCAGTCCGGCTTTTATTAAAGGCACTTCATATAAATACAAAAGAGTTCTATAATCACTGTTAGAACCGAGTTTATCATATAAATATTGTTCTATAATATCCATCAGTTCCGTATCTTTGACATCTTGAAGTAAATAATTCATCATAACTTGTCTTTTCAAAGAAAGCGCATTTTGCGATAAATCGGGTTTAAAATTACTTACATCAAAATCATTATTACTGCCAAAAAGCATCCTCGCATCTGAAATAAATTGCTTCAGGAGTTCTTCAACATCTTCCATTCTTTCTCTTAATGGAGGTACATTAAATTTCACGCTAAAAAGATCATCTGTCATTTTATGTGAAAATGACTCTTTCGCAGTAGCCACTACTCTTACATTGTTTTCTTTAATAGCCTGCATTAAACGTTCAAAATTGGGTGAATTGTCAAGGTTAGTGATTATGATATTATCTGAATTTTCCAGTGCAAGGAGTAACTCATCAAAATTGGATGCATCAATAAGAAATGCATCCGGAAGTATAAAAGAGGCTAAACTCTTTTTTCCAACACCAATTTCACCCGTGATAAGGGCATTAACGCTCAGTGTTTTTAAAAGAGTAGCTGTCTTTTTAGCTTGGGAAGAAGCTTCGCAAGCGGTTATAAACTTAGTTACATCCACAGCTGCTGCCGCCACCTGTTCCACAACATCCTTCATCATCAGAAGGTTTATTTTCTTCCGGAACACCTGTCATAGCTTCTTCAGCAGATGCATCTCTTACATTGTTAATAGCAACTGTAAACATTAAATCTTTTCCTGCTAATGGGTGATTGAAATCAATAACAACACTGTCGTCTTTAATCTCTTTTACAATAACTTGTACAGTTCCGCCATCTTCGCCTTGACCGTAAAGAGTCATACCCTCTGTTAAATCAATACCAGCGAATTGTTCTTTTGGAACTTCTTGTGTCGCTTCTGCGTTATACTCGCCATATGCATCTGCAGCTTTTACTAAAACATCTGCTTTATCACCGATATTCATATCTTTAATTCCACTCTCTAATCCTGGAATTATTTGCGCTTTTCCATACATAAACACTAATGGAGCACCGCCCATATTGCTATCTACTACCTGATCACCATCACGTACTTCATACTCTATTGACACTATTTGATTGTCTTGAATTGCCATTATAACACCTTTATTTATTTTTGAGATTTTATCATAATAATATATATTATTGCTGAAAATCAACGTTTACCTAACTTAATCCTAAATATTTTTTAGCCTCTTTTGCCTCTTTTGACTTAGGATATTTTACAACTAACGCATTATAAAATGCTTTTGCATGTTCTTTATCACCTGTCTTGTCCATGGCTATTGCAGTATGGAGCATTAACTTGGGCATGTATAAAGCTTTATCATACAAAGAAGCACTTTTTTTAAAATATGATATCGCCTCAGCATAATTTTTTCTTTTAAAGTTCATTTCGCCAATCATATAATGAGCATAAGCCGGTTTATATTTTCTTTTAATGAGCTCTTTGTAGTTTTGTATGGCTTTTGTATAATACTTTTTATCAAAATATTTTTTTGCTTGATTATACAATTTTGCACTACTTATTTTAGTAGATTTAATACTGCTTTTTTTCGATTTCATCTCTTTTGTAACTAATGTTTTAAAACTGTTTACATCATTTACTAAAGCATTAAATTCATCTTTAGTTACATATGCAGCATTTATCTTATCTACAACTTTGGAAAGTTCCAAAACCATAGCTTTTAGTTTTTCTATTTCCTGCGTATTATTATGTATTTCTTCACCCAATCTAGTTTGAAATTCATGAATATTGTCAATATTTACTTGATTTTCTTCTTTGAGCTTTTGTAAGTTTATTTTATTATTATGGGACTTTATACTCAGGTTCTCTACAATACTTTGTATCCCGTCTATCCTCTCACGCAAAGAGTCAAGTTCACTGGCTTGGGATTTAGTATTGATAGCAACTTTTTTTAAAGTGTTTTTTGTTTGTAAAATAACTTTTTCATTTGGAGTGAGTCCATATGGATTCGGTGCAGTCAAATCACCTGCTCCGAACGCTGAAGGTTCGGCGGCAAATGACAAAGAAGATACAAAAGTAACTAGCAGTAAAGCCTTTGCAGTACTTTTCATGTAAAAAAACTTACGGTAAAAGTTTAAAATTTACACGACGGTTTTTAGCCCAGCAATCTTTTGTATGTTCTGTACATATAGGATTACTCTCTCCATAACTCACCATAGAAATACGAGAAGCATCAATACCATCAGCTACTAAAGCTTTTTTTACAGCATTTGCACGCTTAAGTCCAAGTGCGAAGTTATACTCATCACTTCCCCATTCATCACAGTTACCTTCAAGTTTTACACTAAATGCTTTTGCACCTGTTTTACCAAGTTGGGCTGCTGCATCAATTTTTTCTTGCATCTCAGGTTTGATGTTATACTTGTCAAAATCAAAGTAAATCGTTGGAAGTTTAGATTCTATTGCGTTCATGCTTAATTCATTAGTCGATGAGTTGATAGTGCTGTTTTCACTTGCAACAGTTTCTGTCGTAACCGCTTCAACCTCTTGTGCTACCGGAGATGCCACCTCTTCAGTTTTATTATCAACTGCAGGCTCTTTTGTGCTACATCCACTAAAAACTAAAAGTGCTGCCACAACACTAGAAAGTACTATGCTTTTCATTATTTATTTCCTCAATTTTAAAATTAATATATTATACCAAAAAAATGTAATAAGTGAATAACACTTAATGTTTACCAGTCCATAGATTGTATTTTTCCTGATTTTAACGGAAAAAGATAGTTTTTATTATGCATCAATCGTATTATTCCGATAG
>CAZDEM010000121.1:0-6225 GCA_964504315.1 uncultured Sulfurimonas sp. | reverse complement strand
GTTTTTCATAGCGGCATGGCAGAAGCGATAAGCTACTATAAAATTGCCGTGCCAAAAGAATTTGTCATAGAATGCGGCACTTTGAATGAAGCACAGAAATTATGGTTTACAAAGCTTTATTTTAACGGTTTGGGAGAGTTTATTTATTTGAACTCTATTGATGTAAAACAAGATGAGCTGGTACATTTTACTTCTAGATGTAACGATAAAACATTTGATAAAATATCTTTAAAAACGCAGGAAAATATCATCATCCCGATTGGCGGGGGAAAAGATTCACTTGTAAGTTATGAGCTTTTAAAAGATGAATTTCCTGATGCTTTTATGTTCTCAATGAACCCGATAGTTGCTTCACAGGAGATACTCAGAAAACACCCTCAGCACGCTATAGAGTTAAAAAGAGAACTTGATCTGAAAAAGATTTTAGACTTTAATGAACGCGGTTATTTAAACGGGCATATTCCTTTCTCTTCGATTGTCGGATTTATTTCCATATGGTTGGGCTTGCTGTATAAAACCAAGTATATTGTCCTTTCAAATGAATCAAGTGCTAATGAAGAAAACATTATTTATAACGGACAAAAAATCAATCATCAATACTCAAAATCCATAGAGTTTGAAAATGATTTTCGAGAGTACATCAGCAGTTTTATAACAGATGATGTGGAGTATTTCAGTTTTTTACGTCCTTTGGATGAAATACATATTGCCCAGCTTTTTGCAACATTTGCAAAAGAGCACTTTTTTACATTTCGAAGTTGTAATGTCGGCAGCAAACGTAATGAATGGTGCGGTAAATGCCCAAAATGCCTTTTTACCTACATTATGCTGTGTAACTATATCGACGATGCAATACTGCAAAAAATATTTGGCAAAGATATGCTCGATGATGCCCAACTACAAGAACTTTTTGACGGACTTTCACAAAGTGATGCTCTGAAACCTTTTGAATGTGTCGGCACGTATGATGAGGTTAATTATGCCCTGAGTAAAAAATATCATTCTTATTCTCAACAAGAATTGCCATATCTTTTGAAAAATTACAAGCCAAAAGATACGCCATATGACTTACATGTAAACTATAACGGACAAAATAACCTGCCAAAAAAATTCAAAAAGAACCTTAAAAGCAATGTTGAAAAACTTAATTTCTGACTTAGAGCAGTATGCCAGCATAGGTATCTTTGGTTTTGGCATGGAGGGCAAATCATTTTATAGTTTTGCACAAAAGTATCTGCCAAATACAGAGCTTATCATAATAGATAAAAATCATCCTTCTTGTGATGAAAATTATTTGAATAAGCTGGATGAAGTAGAGTTGATCGTAAAATCACCCGGTATCTCTTTATATAATCTCGGCATTGATTACAAATCCTACAAATTTTCTTCCACAACAGAACTATTGCTCAAACATTTTAAAAATCAGATTATAGGGGTGACGGGAACAAAAGGGAAAAGCACGCTTGTGACGCTCATTGACAGCTTCTTAAAAAATGCAGGTAAAAAGAGTGTTCTGTGTGGAAATATTGGTACACCGGCTTTTGATATACTTGAGAATATTGATGATGAGACAACAATTATTATGGAACTCTCATCCCATCAGCTCTTACATGGTAATTATTCCCCGCATATTGCAATTTTGACAAATTTGTTTGAAGAACATTTAGATTATTATAAAGATGTAAATGAATACTATGGAGCAAAGTTTAATATCTTTGAGCACCAAAGTAAGGAAGATATTTTCATATACAACCTGCCGCAAAAGTTGGTACGAGGGTATAATGTTTATGATAATGAACTTAGATATAATGTAGAATTTAGCTTGCAAAACGGCTTTATACATAAATCTACTTTACAAATACTTGAAAAACTCAAAGAAATTTTAGCGCTTGATGCTGCAGTTTATCTGCGAACAATACAAGAGTTTAAGACACTGCCGCACAGGCTGGAATTTGTGAAAAACATCAAAGGCATTTCTTATATAAATGACTCCATTTCTACTATTCCCCAAGCTACCATTGAGGCTGTGAAAATTTTAAAAAATGTAGATACACTTATACTCGGTGGCAATGACAGAGGTGTGGATTATGATGTTCTGATAGACTTTTTGCAAAAGAGTGATGTTGAAAATATTATACTATTTTCAGATACCGGCAAGAAAATTTATGATGCATTACATGTAAAAGAGAAACAAAAAAGCATATTTTTACAAAATAACTTGCAAGAGAGTGTAAAAAAAGCTTATAATATATCAAGAAGTATTGTGTTGTTCTCTCCTGCGGCATCCAGTTTTAACGAATATAAAAACTTTGTAGAACGTGGAGATGAATTTAAAAGTCTGGTGAACCAATTAAAAGGATAGATTATGCCGTTTATAGATGTAGATGAAGATAATTTTGATGCTGTTTTAGCAAGAGAATTTGAAAAAGAAAAGTTTGTTATTTTAAAGTTCGGCTCACATTATTGTGACGCATGTCAGGTTATGGAGATGGAATTAGAAGAGCTTTGTGACAGACTAACAAATGTTTCGGTATTAAGTATTGACAGCGGGGTTTGTGAATATTTGTCTCAACGTTTTTTTATTGAAGAAGTGCCGACAACTGTGATTTTTAAAGAGGCAGAGAAACAACTCTTTTACAGAACAGGGGTGACCCTTGCCGATGACATGATAGATGTTATATTAAAAGAGTGTTAAAAACAGCTAGTAAAAACTAGCTGTTTGTGTTCATACTCTCTAGGAACTCTGCGTTCGTAGGTTTTTTACCCATAGTATTATAAATAAATTTAAGCGCTTCAACTTCATTGTCTTGTTTATGAAGCATCTGGCGAAGAATAAATACTTTTTGAAGTACTTCAGGACCGATGAGAAGCTCATCTTTACGCGTTCCTGATTTAAGAATGTCAATAGCAGGGTAGATACGTCTGTCCGCGATTTTTCTATCAAGAACAACTTCCATATTACCGGTACCTTTGAACTCTTCGAAGATAACTTCATCCATACGGCTTCCAGTGTCAACAAGCGCTGTGGCAATGATTGTTAAACTTCCGCCATTTTCAATGTTACGGGCTGCTCCAAAGAAACGTTTTGGTTTATGAAGGGCATTTGCATCAACACCACCAGAGAGTACTTTACCGCTTGAAGGTGTAACTGTGTTGTAAGCACGGGCAAGTCTCGTGATAGAATCAAGTAAAATAACAACATCACGACCAAGCTCCACTCTACGTTTTGCTTTTTCTATAACCATTTCGGCAACTTTTACATGGTTTTTTGCAGGCATATCAAAAGTAGAGCTGTAAACCTCGCCTTTAACACTTCTTTCCATGTCAGTTACCTCTTCGGGACGCTCATCTACAAGTAAAACCATTAAATCAACTTCTGCATGATTTGTCGTTATCCCGTGAGCGATCTCTTTTAAAAGCTCTGTTTTACCAGATCTTGGCGGTGCAACAATCAAACCGCGCTGACCTTTTCCGATAGGACAAAAAAGATCCATCATTCGTCCGGTAAGACCTTTTTCACGATATTCTAATTTGAGTTGTTCAGTTGGGTAAAGAGGTGTAAGGTTTTCAAAAAGCGGTCTTTTTTTGCTCTCTTCAGGCGGAAGAGAATTTACCGCCTCTATTTTTATAAGTGCGTAGTATCTTTCTTGATCTTTAGGAGGACGAACCTGACCTGTTACAACATCACCGTTTCTTAGGGCAAAGCGTTTAATTTGTGTGTTTGAAACGTAGGCATCATTGATACTTTCATTAAAACTTTGATCAATTGAACGGATAAAACCGTAGCCGTCTTGCATAATCTCTAAAATACCGCTAAAAAGAATGTAGCCGCCTTGTGCAGTCTGGGCTTTTAAAATTTCAAAGATAACATCTTGACGCTTTAGCTCATTTGGCTGTTCAACACCAAGCTGCGTTGCCATTTCAACAAGCTCGCCGATACTTTTCGTGCGAAGCTCTTCAACGCTTGAGCCCTTTACCGGTGTATGTGTTCTTGATTTTGAATTATTGTTTCTGTTGTTATTGTTTTTTGTATTTTTGCGAGGTTGTGTAGAAGATGCATTTTCACTCATATGTATGACTGCCTTAACTGATTAGGATTGGGATTGTAGGAAAGATTAAAAGATACCTTGCGTACCTATCTTGTTAATGGAATTTTACAATAACTCTGGAGCAGTTGTCAAGTTTTTATGTTTTTAAGTTTGCAATAGCGTCTACAACAGCCGAAATCTCTACCTTTACTTCACTTAAAGTTTTTTGTGTCCGCTCGGCCAATTTGCGTACTTCATCGGCAACAACTGCAAAACCGCGTCCATGCTCACCCGCACGTGCTGCTTCTATTGCTGCATTTAAAGCCAGCAGATTTGTCTGTTCTGCTATGTCTGCTATGGTGTCAAGAACAGAAGAAATATTCTGACTTTGTGCCCGCAGACTAAAGAGTTTTGCATCAAATTCAAAATTATCTTCTTCATGCGTAGATATATTTGATTTATAATCTGCATAATCTTCTTCGAGCTTGCTTTTTTCTTTGTGTATGGATTGTATTTTTTCTTGCAAATCTGTAATATTTTGCTTACATGTAAACTCTAAATTCTGGAGCTTTTCTTCTAAAATTTGTTTTTGTGAAATCAGGCTATTGTGTTTGTTTTGTAAAGAACTATGTTGTTCTGTTATCTCATTTAATTGTGTTTCATATTCATATTTTAGTGAATTCAGTTGGCTCTGCAGCTGTTCGTTTTCATGATTAAGTTCGTTAAATACTTCAACGGTATTTTCATTTAAACGCTTTTTATGAAAGAGCATATAGCCGATGCCCAAGCCTGCAATAAGAGCGACAAGAGCGCTGAATATGCTCAGTAGGTAAGAATTTTGTTTTATAATTTTTGTTTTATTGATAATTTTGTTTTTATAAATTATTTTATCTTTGTAAACAACTTTTTGTTTTTTTGTTTGCTTGTTTTGAGCTATAAGATTTTTTGCTTCTTCATTCATTTTCAAATAAAGCTCTTTTATATGCCCAATGCTTTGAGGGCTTATTTTTGACTTGTCAAGTGTTGCAAGAGATGCAAGTGTTTTTTCTTTTACAGTATCAAGCGAATTTGCTTTTTCTTCATCAGTGGAAAGTGCGGAGGTGATTTTGTCATGTGTTGCAAGAACAAGATAATAAATTGCAACTTTTTGTTCAGGCGTCAATTTTTTAGAAATGGCATCTATCTCAGTGTTTAATTTTTCATAACTTTTTTCAAGTTCTGAGGCAAAAAGAGTAAAACAAATAAGCAGGAAGGATATAATTATTTTCATGCTAAATAAGTAAGCATAATCTGTTCCCAGGAGTAAAGTTCTTTGTTGGAATTATCAAATGTAAATGATGTTTTATATACAATTACGCTATGAAAAATAAATATAAAATTTTAGTAACAAATGATGACGGTTATGAGGCAAAAGGGCTGCGCTGTTTGGTTGATGCCCTGCATGAACTTGAAGATGTTGAGGTGACGGTTGTTGCCCCCGCAAATGAAAAGTCTGCCTGTGGGCACTCATTGACACTGACAAGACCTTTGCGTTTCATCGGTATTGAAGAAAATTTTTTTAAACTCGAAGACGGTACGCCTACAGACTGTGTTTACCTCTCTTTAAATGCAATTTTTCAAGGACATAAACCTGACCTTGTAGTAAGCGGCATAAACAGAGGTTCAAATATGGGTGAAGACATTACTTACAGCGGAACGGCTGCAGGTGCAATGGAAGGAGTACTGCATAACATCCCCTCCATTGCCATTTCTCAGGTAATGGATTTTACAAACCCAAAGGGTGACTTCAGACTCGCGCAACAAACAATTAAAAAAATAGTGACAAAAATAAGAGAAGATGATTTTCCTTTGCCTGATAGAGAATTTTTGAACATTAATATTCCGCCGGATGTGCAAGAAGCTGAGATTAAAATTACCTATGCAGGATATAGAATCTACTCTAATGAAGCGGATGTTCACAGCAATCCACGAGGTGAACAGCATTATTGGCTTGGACTGCATCCGCTTAATTTCACCTCAAGAAAGGGTGTAAACGGCGTGAGTGATTATGAAGCGATACGTGACGGCTTTATCTCCATAACACCTATAATGCTTGATTTAAGTGCTCATAAAAGTATGAAAACACTAGAAAGTTGGCTGGCTTAATGCAAAAATATGATCGTATAAAACTGGTGTTAAAAGATGATTTTGCTAAGCT
>CAZDEM010000120.1:0-6361 GCA_964504315.1 uncultured Sulfurimonas sp. | reverse complement strand
GATTTACCCCATGCAATACGATTACTTATTAGTCTATCACCACTTTTAGTTGTTTTTTCTAATAGCTCTTTAGGTAAATGAGAATAAAATCGTTCTTCAACAATTTTCAAGAGCTCTCTTCCCTTGATTGTCTTTCCATCACTTAGTACTTCTAAAATTGGAAGAAATGTCTCATTAAATTTTGGTAATTCCATTTTTATTATAAATTCCTTTGTGTAGCCTAACGTTTGTCGTGAGAAATATGAAACCCAAGAATGGGTTTCATATTTCTCTCCACGTACTTGTTATAAAACAATTTAACCCTTAAACTTTGGCCATTTATTGTAACCAATTTCTGGATTATTTGATTGATATTCTAAAATATATTTTGACTCAATTTGATTAATTTCTTTTTCATCTTCTAATTCTAATATAATTTCTTTTCTTATTGAAAAGTCTTTTCTTTCTTCTTCTGTAAAATCAGCTTCTACAGCCTTGCTATTTACACTTCCAAAGTAAGTTAATGTGTTAGTTAAATCTTTGCCAATATAAATTTTTCCATTCGGATAAGTTATTTTATATAAAACTTTTTTTCCATCACGCATTATTTATCCTACTATGTTGCCTTGGTTTATAACTATCTTATTCAACAACATTTTATACATTTAATTCTGTATATAACAATTAACTATCACTAAAATACTCTATATCATTTTGATAACTTTACCTAAAAACAGGGCTTAAGTCAATTTTCAAAATTGTTAAAATAAAAATCAGCTGTCTAAGCTTAAGAAAAAAGTGTGCATTAATACTTTTTTAGTTGTTATTTGTCATATACAGTATTAAACGCACAGCTATTTCTTAAAACAAAGTATAAAATAGAATCGATATTGTTCCAAAAATTGGTTATAAATAGCTTCTTTATCTATTCGCTTTTTAAGATATTTTCCATATCTTCTCTTCCCAACATATATGCTTTATTTATATCCTTAAATGAAAATATTTTTATATCTAACAGTTTTTCATTACACAAGTATATATCGCACAGCTCTTTTTTAACGGCATATTTAGAGTGCCATGCTGTGTGTATATTCTTTTTCAGCCAGCCCAGCATGGTTTTTGGTACTTCCTTGTACTTTGGAAAGAGGTTTATACCGAGTATGGGGTAATTATATTTCTGGAGCTGTTCTACAGGAAAGTTATCTACCAAACTGCCGTCTACCACTAATGTTTCATTGACATATACGGGACAAAAAATCGGTGCGATGGAGCATGATGCCAGAACTGCTTCTTTAAAGATATCTCCCCTGTCATAATAAATGGCACTTTCATTTTCTACATCACAAGCCACAACATGCAACGGCATATCAAGTTCTTCAAAGCTCTTTTTATCAATCAGTTTATTAACAACTGCTGCATCAGACCTAAGCTTAAACATGTAACCTTTTCCCAAAGAGATTTGAAAAACTGAGTGAAACTCCTTTGACTGAATGACTTCAAAAATATACTCAGCACTTTTACCGCATGCTAAAGATGCACCGATTAACGCACCGATACTGGTACCGCTTATGGCTTTAATGTTTATATTGTTTTCTTGCAGGATTGAAATAACGCCTAAATGGTAAGCACCTCTTCCTGCTCCTCCTGAAAGACATAAGCTTATTTCTTGCGGAAATTGACTGTTTTTCATTTATCATTCTCCCATACTATTTTTTCCTGCCCAATCCTGTAAAGAGCAAAATCGTATTTCAGAGGATCTGTAGCATCAAAAGTTTTTAAAGTTTGTGTGAGTTCTATTGCTGCCTGCAAATCATATCTATTTCTTTGCAACAGTCCTAAACGCCGGCTTACATTAAATGTATGTGTATCAAGCGGCATAATCAGATCAGCTTTATCTATACCTTTCCATAAGCCCATGTCTATATTATCATCTCTAACCATCCAACGCAGAAACATCATCCACCGCTTTAATGCACCTGCACCTTTTGTTCTTGTACTGACCTTTGAGAGTAAAAAAGTATAGCCTCTTGAATTATGTGCATAGAGTGCATTAAGTTTTTCAATTAATGCATTTACACCGTCTATTACACTGTTTTTTTCATTATATGCACTTTGAAAGACCTCTTCTAATGTTTGGGTTACATGTAAGCGTTTGAGCGCTATAAAAAGTGCTACAATATCTTTTCCTGTTTGAAATCTATAATAATGATTTTGCAAAGCATTCTCTATCACGGTGTCATCTTTATGTAACAATGAAAAATCCAAAGAATTTAAAAACTTCATAATTTGCTTCACATTTCCATAAGCGAAAAGTGCGCAAATAAGAGCAATTGCAGGATCTTTATATTTGTGTGCGACCAAAATAGGGTCAGGTTTTTCCTGATTTATTTCACTTGAGATATTTCGTAAAGCTGCCTCTGCATCCAACAATTTTTTCACATCCACTTAAAGCCCCAACTGGTAGAGTTTCTTTCTCTCACTCGAACCTGCAATGTTGAGCTGTTTTCTATATTTTGCTATGGTGCGTCTCACCATTTTTACTTTGAACTTTTCTTGAATCAAGTCTAAAAGTTTCATGTCGCTCAAAGGTTTCGCTCTACTTTCTTGTTTTATGAGGCCTATAAGATACTCTTTTATGGCAGCATTACTGACATCTTCATCAATAGCCGTTGTAAAAAACTCTTTCATAGCAAGCACACCTCTGTCACAAGCTATATATTTGTTTGCAATGGCTCGTGAAATGGTTGAGGGATTATGTCCAAACTCATCAGCCAGAGTTTTAAGTGTCAGTGGCATAATCTGTCCGCCAATAAAAAATTCATACTGATACTCAACTATCATTAATCCTACTTTGTACAGTGTTGCTTTTCTCATATCAAGGGCATCTACCAGACTTTTTGCCTCTTTAATCTTTTGTGTTACAAATTCATGCTCAACTCCGTAAGAGATGTCTATATTTATAACAGGGTAATAAGCATCATTGAGTTTTACTTCTATCTGCTGTTCATCATTAAAGTATATCATCAAGTCAGGAACTATCTGCGCGGAATTCTCCTGATATTCGATATTTGGAGGATTTTTAAATGTTGACAATACATGCATAACTTCGCTGAAAGATTCCTCTTTTGAATAGACATAAATATTTTGCATATCATTAATGATTTTTACAGCCAAACTATATGCCTTGTCACTAATCTCAGCATTATCAAGCTGAAATAAAAATGACTCTGCCAAATCTTTTGCACCTATACCTACCGGATCTACATGTAAGAAGCGCAGACGGATTTTTTCAAACATTTCTTTGTCTATATCATGTTCTTGACAAAAAGCTTCCGTATTGCCGTCGTAGTAGCCCTGTTCATCCAAATTTTCAATGATAAAAGAGGCTATCTCTTGTGATATCGGTGTCGGGAAAAGCGGCGCACCGATTTGCTCATCCAAAATATCATATAGGCTTTTGTGTTGAATAGTCAGCGCTTCTATCTGTTCTGTTCTGGAGTTGCTCACCCCACGAGAAATTATTTTTTTTGGAATTCTTTTTTCAAAATCTTCTTCATAGCCTGATTTTATTTCTATAACAGGATTGGCTTCTACAAAAGGCGCCATAGCCTCGCCCAAATCAGAAAGACTTGAATGCAGAATAGGAAGCCAGTTACGCAGGGTGTTTGAGAGCTTATGCTTTGTTTCAACCCCCTGTGTTTGTCTTAATGCTCCCATATTTTCATAAATTCCTAAAGCTTGAAGCTCTCGCCGAGATAATGCGTACGAACATCTTCATTTTGTCCGATTTCATCACTGGTTCCCTGTGCAAGCAGTTCGCCTGATTTTATAACATATACTCTGTCGCACACATCAAGTGTTTCACGTACATTATGGTCTGTAATAAGCACGCCGATATCATATGATACAAGCTGGTGTATAACTTTTTGTATATCCATTACTGCGATAGGGTCAACTCCTGCAAAAGGTTCATCAAGCAATAAAAATTTTGGTTTATTCACAAGCGCACGTGCAATTTCTACCCGGCGACGTTCTCCACCGCTGAGGCTGATTCCTTTTCTATATCGTATAGGTTCAATATTAAACATATCAAGGAGTTCTACTATTCTTGCCTCTTGCTCTTGCTTGTCTTTTATTCCAACTTCAGCGGCTATCATTAAGTTGTCTTCAACAGACAAATCTTTAAAAATCGAAGCCTCCTGAGGTAAATAACCAATACCCTTGAGTGCCCTTTCATGCAGAGGCATACCTATCAAGTCTTCACCGTCAAAATAGACTTTGCCCTCTGTTGCTTCTACTAAGCCGCATATCATATAAAAAGTTGTAGTTTTTCCTGCCCCGTTTGGACCAAGTAAACCTACAACTTCTCCACTGTGAACTTCAAGGCTTACACTTTTTACTATTTCTAAATCTTTGATTTTCTTTTTTAAATCTGCTGCTTTTAATGTGTGCATATTTTATACTCTCTTGCATCGTTTGAAATTTTTTCTATTTTTATTGTCATTGTTTGGATTTCGGCAGATATTAAGATATCTACCAAATCATCACTACCCCACTCTATGAAATGAAGTCCCGGTTTTTCTAACTCTTCGAGCATTCCCAATGATATAAAATGCTCAAGTCCATGATTGTAAATATCATAATGGAACAGTTTGTCTCCATAGCATTGCTGCAGTGAAAATGTGGGTGATGTGACATCCTCTTTATAGCCTAATTCTTTTGCTATCTTTTTCACTAAAGTTGTTTTTCCTGCAGCCAAATCACCTTTTAAGATAACAACACCATCTTTAAAATCACGGATAATATCATTTACCAAAGAGTCAAGTTCTTTTAAGTTCAGTTTATAAGCGCTTTTCATAATTTATTTGATGTTTCTATTATTTGTTTTAATTTCACTTTAGGTCTTGCATTGGCGATAGCTTCTCTTGCCATTTCCAAACCATCCTGTATATCTCGCGCCAAACCGTCAACCATTAATGATGCTGCCGTGTTGATTAGAACTATATCTCTTTGAGCCTCTGTTGCCGTGTCATCAAAAATATTTCGTAAAATGTTGGCATTCACTCTTGCATCTCCACCCATTATAGCTCTCAAAGGTGTTTTTTTAATGCCGTATTCCTGAGGATCTATTATCAACTCCTGCATATCATCACCTTTTAAAAGTGAAGCATAGGTGATATCACTGATGCTTATTTCATCCATCCCTTCATTTGAACTTACAACTAAGGCTGATTTCGCGCCGTTTATTTTCAGAGCCTGAGCCATTTTTGGTACAAAAGCTTTGTCAAATACACCCAGCATCGACTTTTTTACACCGGCAGGGTTCGTTAAAGGACCCAGTATATTAAATATAGTTTTATCAGGAATGCTTTTGCGCACCGGTACAATAAATTTCATGGCAGGATGATGGTTTTGTGCAAACATAAATGTAAAACCGGTCTCTTCTAAAAGTTTTGCGCTTTGTTCTATAGTTAAATCAAGCCGAACGCCTAGTGCTTCAAACATATCAGCACTACCGCTTTTTGAAGTGATAGAGCGGCTTCCGTGTTTTGCAACGGTTGCACCACAAGAAGCAGCAAGCAGTGCCACAGTTGATGAGATATTAAAACTGCCTATTTTATCACCTCCTGTCCCTACAATATCTAAAGCGTTATTTCTAAGTTCATCAGAAATAGGTAAAGGAATAGCAAAACTTCGCATTACATGTGCAGCAGCTGCAATCACTGCTACAGGAGTACTCTCATCAAGCTTCATATCCATCAGAAATGCACGCATATCTTTATCACTCATTTCATGATTGAAAAGTGATGTGAATTTTACTGTTGCTTCATCATATGTCATGAGAGTTCCTTTATATACTGGTCTTGTAATGATTTAGGTGTTGATTTTGTTATAGGGATTTGCAGCACTTCATACTTTTTTGATTCGTTGAGATAGTTGATTGTAACAACAGAACCCACTTCCACATTTTTACTGGCTTTGGCAACTACGCCGTTTATTTGAACTACGCCGTTACTTATCATATCTTGTGCGACAGAACGTCTTTTTGTAATATTTACCGAATTTAAAAATTTATCTATTCTCATTCTTTGACTTTTCAAATTATTTTTATTTATTGTAGACAAATAAAACTGAAAATAATGTAAGAGATGAAAGAAGTTGGAACATTTTTTGCATTTGTAAAAAGTATGTTAAACTTTACAAACCAAACAATGTTCAAAATCATAGATACTTTGCAAAATATATTCATAACTTTAAATGCAAAAGAAGTAATAGAATTTAAAGTTCTTAATCCTGATATTTCGTCTTCAATGTATAATGGAAGCCTTATCTCTGTTAATGGAGAAAAGAATATATATAGAGGTTACAAAAGCTGGATAGA
>CAZDEM010000119.1:3924-6365 GCA_964504315.1 uncultured Sulfurimonas sp. | reverse complement strand
AAGCAGTGCCAATGAAACACTTGACACGCCGGGCAAACATAAACAGCTCAAGCGTGAGACAATGGCAAATCTAAGCTTTATAGAAGAAGTTTTGGGCTTTGGTGTAAAGAACCCTTTTGAGTATTTCCAATTTGGTATAGATGAAGCGACAAAAGAGAAAATCAATGCACTCATCGAGCAGAGAAATGCGGCTAAAAAAGAGAAAAACTTTACACTTTCAGACAAAATCCGTGATGAAATTCTATCATTTGATGTCAATCTTATGGATACCCCTCAGGGAACTTTTTGGGAAAAATTTTAGATAAACTATGCTCAAAATCATACTTTTATTCTCTCTATTTTCACTTTTACAAGCAAGAGAAATTAAACCGATTTTCAAATATAAATCTGTCGGTTTTGTAAATGATTTTGTTGTAGCATATAACAAATTATATGTGGCAAATGATGCAGGGGTCATAGATATATTCAACTTAAAAACAAAAAAAATACAAGAGCAGATACCGCTAGAACTTGTAACGAGTGATACTGGTGAACTCCGTTATGCAAACATCATAAGCATTGACTATAAAAACGGCAAAATTCTTGCTGTGAGTATTGGAAAGAATGCCTATAGAAATGTTTGGATTTATGAGAAACATCAACTCAAAAAAATTATAGATGAGCATGCCAAACTCAGTATAAAAGAGGCAAGATTTTTAAATGACAATAAAATTCTTCTTGCTACCTTCGCCTCCGAAATCCTTGTTTATGATATTTCTGAAAAGTATATAAAATATAAAAAGCATATTACGCAAAGTGCATTAGGAGACATTGTTTTAAGTGAAGACAAGAAAAGAGTCATTATGGCAGATGAAAGCGGCGAGGTCAGAATTTTAGATACAAACAGTTCAAAAACACTGCAAATATATAATTCACAAAATGTTGACAATGTATTTCATCTGGCCTATGCAAAAGGCGTAACTATTACAGCCGGGCAGGACAGAAGAGTCGGTGTATATCAAAACGGGAAAAGTGATTATCATATAAAGAGCACTTTTCTTGTCTACTGCGTCGGAATAACACCCAGTGGAAAAACGGGAATCTACTCCAGTAATGAAGCAGGTGATTTACAGCTCTTTGAAACATATACAAAAAGAAAAACAAACATACTAACCGGGCACACCAGTACCGTTAATCAAATCAGGTTTATAAATGAAAAAGAACTCTTCAGCAGTGAAGCCGGTCCTTATATTTATCATTGGAAACTTGATAAACTTCCATAAAGGCACTTTAAAATGACACTTACACAACTGCAGCAGCATATAGAAAAAAATTCACTTACATGTAACCAAGAGTTTAAACGATTGTTTCACGGACGCGGTGGTCTTTATGAAGGATGGAATCATCTCACTGTGGACTCCATTGATGAAATACTCAGTGTTGCTCTTTATTTTGAGAAGGAGAATGAAATCGAGCTTATAAAAATGCTCAAAGAGTTTACATGTAACACTAAATATACAACACTTGTAGTGCAAAGAAGATACCTTAAGGGTGCGCCGAGTGAAGTACTTATCGGTGAAGTCCCGGAGGCGTTACATGTAATAGAAAACGGTATAAAAATAAAACTCAATCTTCTCTCAAATAAAAACAGCGGTTATTTTCCCGATATGAAAAACGGGCGTGCCTTTGTCAAAGAAAATGCCAAAGACAAACATGTGCTTAATCTCTTTTCTTATACCTGTGCTTTTAGTCTTGGGGCAAAAGTCGGCGGTGCAAAAAGTGTTGTCAATGTAGATATGAGCAAAGGTGCTTTAAAAACAGGAATGGCTAACCACTCTTTAAACAACCTTGATCCAAAAGGCGTGAGTTTTCTGCCTTATAATATTTTAAAATCTTTCTCTTCTCTCAAACGAAAAGGTCCTTACGATATGATAATCATCGACCCGCCGAGTTTTCAGCGCGGAAGTTTTGAAGCTACAAAGGATTATGAAAAACTCATTAAAAAACTGCCGCAAATTGCAAGTGAGAATTGCATACTTTTAGCATGTCTGAATTCTCCTGAACTAGACAGCAGTTTCATAATTGATATGATAAAACAATGGGCACCAAGTTTTAGCTTCGTCAAACGCTTAGAAAACCTTCCCGAGTTTGCCAGTACTGATGAAGAAAGAAGCCTTAAAAACCTCATTTTTACTCACAATAGTTAAGTTCACTTAGTATAATTCAATTTTATCAAGTTAATAATTTTTATTTATTAATACTTAATATTAATTGCAATAATATTCTTTCATGAAAACAAATATCACAAACTTTTTCAGATCCGTTTTCTACCTGTACTATGATGGTTTTGTAAATATGAGAGTGGGTAAAACTCTTTGGATTCTCATAGCTGTAAAACTATTTGTTATGTTTGCCATCATTAAATGGCTGTTCTTCCCAAATATATTGCAAGAAAACTTCAC
>CAZDEM010000119.1:0-3824 GCA_964504315.1 uncultured Sulfurimonas sp. | reverse complement strand
TCAAACCTCTCAGCACTTTGGATTTTAGTTGCCAACGGCTGGATGCAGCACCCGGTCGGAATGAAATTCAATCCTGATACGGCACGAAATGAAATGCAGAATTTTTGGGAGGTCTTTTTAAACCCAAATGCCGTGAGTAAATTTTTACACACTATCAGCAGCGGTTATGTGCTTGCTTCTCTCTTTGTCATAGGTATCAGTGCATGGTATCTGCTGAAAAAAAGAGACACACAGTTTGCCAGACGCAGCATCATTGTAGCCTCAAGTTTCGGACTTATTACTTCACTGTTTCTTCTGACTACCGGTGATGAATCAGCACACCAGGTTGCACTCAATCAACCTATGAAACTTGCAGCAATGGAAGGTTTGTATGATGGAGAAAAACGCGCAGGAATCGTTGCATTTGGAGTTTTGGATACTGCAAAAGAGATAGGAGATGATTTAAACCCTTTTCTTTTTAGTTTTGAAATTCCGGGAGCACTGTCATTTTTAGGCTATCATGACCTTAATGCTTTTGTACCGGGAATAGACAACCTGATGCAGGGAAGTGAAAAATACGGCATTATGTCCATCCCCCAAAAAATGCAAAAAGGGAAAATTGCCGTAGCTGCCTTAGGTGCATATAAAAACTTTAAAAAACAAGGCAACCTTACTGAAGCTTCCAAAGCACTTAAAACATTTGAAGCAAATCAAGCTTATATGGGGTATGGATACTTGAAAAAACCTCAAGACGCTGTGCCTAATGTAGCACTCAGTTTTTACAGTTTTCACACGATGGTAGGTCTGGGAACATGGTTTTTAGTACTATTTTTAATTTCACTGTACTACTCAATGACAAATGAAATACATAACAAAAAATGGCTGCTCTATCTTGCTGTAGCAACGATTCCACTGGGTTATGTAGCGCAGGAAGCGGGATGGATAGTCGCCGAGGCAGGTCGTCAGCCTTGGGCAATTCAAGATCTGCTTCCTGTAGGTATGGCAGCTTCAAATATTGCTTCAACAAGTGTTATGATTACCTTTTGGCTTTTTGCAGTTCTTTTTACAGGTCTGCTTATAGCCGAGGTTAAAATCATGTTAAAACAGATAAAAATCGGGCCGGAGGGACATTAAATGTTTGATTTATTAACTTTACAACAATACTGGTGGTTTCTTATAAGTCTATTAGGTGCACTGTTTGTCTTTATGACCTTTGTGCAAGGCGGACAGACACTGCTTTACACTTTGGCAAAAACAGAAGATGAAAGAGATGTTCTCATCAACTCTCTTGGGCGAAAATGGGAACTCACTTTTACAATGCTCGTAATGTTCGGCGGTGCGCTTTTTGCTGCAATGCCGCTTTTTTACGCTGTAAGTTTCGGCGGAGCCTATTATGTTTGGATGGCAATTTTATTTTGTTTTATTATTCAGGCCGTAGCGTATGAATACAGAAAAAAACCCGATAATTTTTACGGCGAGCGTTTTTATGAAGTGCTTTTGTATATTAACGGTTCACTGGGTATATTTTTAATCGGAGTAGCGGTTGCAACACTTTTTAGCGGCGGTAATTTTATTGTAAATGAGAACAACCTCTCACACTGGACAATGCAGAGTTATGGTTTAGAAGCACTTTTAAACCCTTTTAATGTTGCCTTTGGACTTATGCTTGTTTTTCTTGCACGTATGCAGGGAGCTTTGTACTTTTTAAACAATGTAGATGTCCCAGCCATTACAGCAAGAATCAAAAAAGTTGTACTGACAAACTTTGTTATGTTTTTAGTGCTTTTTCTTTATGTGATAGCTGAAATTTTATTTATGGACGGTTTACGATATGATGCCAACACATTTGTTGTCAGTGTTGAAAATATGAAATTTTTACACAGTTTGATGGATATGCCTGTTTTAATAGGCTTGCTGCTTATCGGTGTCCTCTCTTTGTTATTTGGAGTACTTATTGCAGTAAGAAAAAATTCACAAAAAGCTATCTGGTTTAGCGGATTTGGCGTTATTGTAACTGTATTGGTTCTGTTTTTAATTTTAGGTCTTGATTACTCAACTTTTTATCCGTCATTAGCTGATATACAAAGTTCACTCACCATACAAAACAGTTCAGGAAGCAAATATACACTTGAGGTTATGAGTATTGTTTCTTTGCTTGTTCCGGTTGTACTCCTTTACATCATATTTGTATGGCGTTCAATGGATAAATCACAAATTACAATTGATGAAGTCAAATCAGACTCACATCACTACTAGGAGAGAAATTATGGAATATTTAGCAGAATCAATCTGGTATCTTAGCTGGCCTGTACTTATTTATGTATCTTATAAATTTGTAGGTCTTAATTTACATCATTACAAAAAGATGGAAAGACTCGAAGAACTTGAGGAAATTCATGCAAAAGCTGCCAAAAACTAGGCAGCTTTACAATCTATTCACAGTAAGTTGCTAAAAGACCCTCTTTTAGTGCCTTATATGTATTTTCACCTTTTAATTTTCTCGCGATTGCCAGGCCGAAACATATTGCAGTACCCGGTCCGCGTGAAGTCATCACATTTTCATCTTCTACTACCATCGCTGTATCGCCCATATAACCCTCTTGGCGTATCTGCTCTTCTACGGATGGATAACATGTATATTTTTCTTTTAACACACCTGCTTTGTTTAGAGCAAACGGTGCGGCACAGATTGCGCCGATATTTTTGCCCTTTGCATTCATTTCACGCAGGAGTCTTTGTACATTTTCATCGTCTGCAAGCGCATGCGTTCCTCCCCATCCTCCGGGAAGTACAATCATGTCAAGTTCATCGGCACTGACACTCTTTACATGTAAGTCTGCTTGAACCGTAATGCCGTTTACACCCTTGACAAGCATATTTTCACCCAGTGATGCTACAAGCACTTCAACCTCTGCACGTCTTAAAACATCTATGATACTCACAGCCTCTATCTCTTCAAATCCGTTTGCCAGCGGTACTAAAACTTTACTCATCATGCACTCCTTAGTATAGAACTTTTTATAATTCTAGCATGAGTTCATTAATAAATAAGTTAAGTACAATTAAAGGACATAAATACTAGAATAACTAATATAAGTTAATATATGTTAAATTTAAACTTTGGAGATATTTTGATAAAATTACTCTTTATGCTCATATCTATATTTCTCACCTTCAGTGCCTGCTCTTCAAAACCGCAAAAACAAATAGTTATATCTACAAATCAGTGGATTGGTTATGCACCTTTGTTTTATGCCTATGAAAAAGGAGAGCTTGATAAGTTAAATATTAAACTCGTCACCAATGTTTCACTTGCAGAAGCGGCCGATTTATACAATATCGGCAAGGCTGATATGGTAACTACCACTCAGCATGAATATAATGTTTTAAAAAAAACTACCCATGACATCAAAGCAGTCATTTTAATGGATCGTTCAAACGGCGGAGATATGATTTTATCAAACAAATCTCTCGATGAACTGAAAAAAAGTAAAAAAATAGATGCATATCTTGAAGTCGATTCCATCAATCAGGAAATTTTACTTGATTTTCTCAAAAAAAATGCTATCAGTGAAGATAAAATAAATTTTATCAACAAAGACCAGAGACAAATTCAAGATGTTAAAAATGATAAAACTCAAGATATACTCATTGTTACCTACAGCCCTTATAACATTGCTTTGGAAAAGAAGAGATTTAAAGAAGTTGCATCGACAAAAGATATTAACAGTATTATCGTCATAGATGCTCTGTGTGCAACAAATGAGATTATAAAAAATGACAAACAAAGGCTTGTTCAACTCAAAAAAGTTATAGACAAAGCAATAAACACCATAGAACAAAAC
>CAZDEM010000118.1:0-6378 GCA_964504315.1 uncultured Sulfurimonas sp. | reverse complement strand
GCCTATTTTAGATAAGCATAATATAAAACCTGACATTGTTATTCATGTTGATGAAAATATGTCTATTATTAATACAACTATAGAAAAAATCAACAACAAAGAACTAACAAAAGATTCTCTTTTCTTTTTATCCCCAAGTATAGAATGTTCACATCTTTCACCACTAACTTCTAAGGAAAATATATATGTTTTTGAAGATAGAACCAGATACAGATTTAATAAAGGATTTATTGAAGCATTTAGTGTTGGTGAGGTTAGTTACACCTTAACACTTCTGTGGGATGTTCATGAACTTTATCTGCTAGGTCTTGACTTAGCTTTAGATGCAGATACAAAACAGACCCATGCCGAGGGACACGAAAGTGCAAAAGATCAGAACAATTTAGTTGATATACAAGAAAATGACTCTGTTTCATTACGAGAGAGTGAGCTCTATGTAAAAGGAAATTTTATAGATAAAGTTCCTACAACTCCACTGTTTGATATGTCGAGGATAATGGTTGATACTTTTACAAAGAGATATAAACAAGAGTATCAAAAGGTTTACAACTTAAATAATGGAGCTTATTTTATAAATACTGTTGCAAAAAAATCTAATGAAATTGACTTATCAAAGACTAATAAAATAAAAAATGCAAAACTCACAGCAGAGATAGAAGAATTTTGTAACACTCATGCAAGTGCTGCTATGGATAAAGATGAAAAAATGGCTCTTTATGAAAGAGTAAAAGATGCACTACATAAAAAAGAGTTAATTTTAAATTTTGCAAATCAAAAATCTCCTTCTATGGGACAATTTCAAAATAGTTTTAATACTACTGCAGAACAACTCATTGTTACGCCATCAGATACATTTAATGAACTAGCTCAAATAAATATTATTTACCTTGAAAATATCGGTGGTTACATAGGAGATTTTTTTAATACATCAAATATAAACAATCCAAAAAGAAATATTAAACATTTCCAAAAAATTATAGCAACACAATTTTTAAAAATTGTAGACAAGTACCTTAAAGGATTAAAAGAAACAGAAGTTTAAAAAACAAGAAAGAGCAAAAGCTCTTACTTGTAACTATATTAGATGATTATTATTGTAATAATCTTAATACATTTTGCTGAACAGCATTAGCTTGACTCATAGCATATGAACCCGATTGTGCTAAGATATTCAATTTAGAGAAATTTGCACTCTCTGAAGCAAAGTCAACATCACGTATCTGTGATTCCGCAGATGTAACATTTACCTGAGTTACAGAAATATTTCTAATAGTTGATTCAAGTTGATTTTGAACAGAACCAATGTCTGATCTCGTTTTATCTACATCTTTTAATGCATAATCAGATGTAATAATTGCTTTTTCAGCACCAGCTCTTGTTGTTACATCAATAGTTGAGAGATTATTAGTAAGACCAGCCGTCGCAGTTGCTGCAAGACCTGTACCACCAGTTGAACTAACAGTAAAAGTATCTGCAGCATCAAGTCTGAGAGTATAGTTACCAGTTCCCGCAGTTGTTTCTATAGCACTCGCACGAATATTTCCGCCTACAGATTGAGACTCTGCATTAAATGCATCAACAAGGGCCTGTGTATTCTGTAAACTTGTATTACCTGTTGTATTAGTTGTAGTAACACTAACTGCAACACCAGCTGCACTTGTTACAGTAACAGTATGCGTAGTCCCGCCTGTTGTTCCAATAGCTGTTGTTCCATCATCTAATGCAAATTTTGCAACATTTGCTACTTGTGTATCATTTACAGAAATGTTAACAGTCTCTCCACTATATGCACCAATTTGGAAACTTTTATTTTGATAAGCACCATTTAAAAGTGTCTGACCATTAAATGAAGTAGTAGAAGCTATATTTTGTGCTTCTTCAGTCAATTTAGTGATATCTGCTTGAATTTTTTTACGAGTATCTATTGTTTGACCATCAGAAGCAGCTTGAATTGATTTCGTTCTAATTGTATCAATGATTTTTGTATACTCTTGAAGTGCACCATCAGCTGTTTGCGCTATACCAATACCATCATTTGCATTGTTTACAGCTTGTCCAAGACCTTGTGATTGTTGACGAAGTGAATTTGCAATTGCAAGACCTGAAGCATCATCAGCCGCATTATTAATTCTTAATCCAGAACTTAATGCATTTAAACTTTTATCTAAACCTAAGTTAGTGTTCACAGAGTTTCTGTGTGCGTTCATTGCCGCAACATTTGTGTTAATTCTAAAACCCATAATAAATCCTTTTCTATGGAAGAGCCTTATGCTCTTGTGTTTTTTATTTTATCTTTAGGCTTCCTTGCCCGAGACTGTAACAATATCGTCACTCAAAAAAATAACTTTAGAAAAATATACAAATTTTTTGAATTTTTTACAATTTAACCTTTTTTAGCTACACTTCCAAAACAAAAACCAAATCACTATACTATATATAGGAAAACTATTTGAAATTAATTATCGTCGAATCACCCGCTAAAGCCAGGACTATCAAGAACTTTTTAGGTAAAGACTATGATGTTATAGCATCAAAAGGACACATTAGAGATTTGCCAAAATCTCGTTTTGGAATTACTTTAGATGAGGAAACTCATGAGCTTGTTCCCAAATACTCTGTGGCAAAAGAGAATGCACCTACGGTCAAAGAGATAAAAGAAAAAGCAAAAAAAGCAGACATCATCTATATCGCGACCGATGAGGATCGCGAGGGAGAAGCTATAGGCTGGCACATTGCCCATGCAATTAAAAAAGACCCTCTGGAACTTCCTCGTATAGTTTTCCATGAGATTACAAAAACAGCCATCAAACATGCCCTTGAATCTGCTCGTAAAATAGATATGGATATGGTAAATGCGCAGCAGGCTCGTCGTCTTCTTGACCGTATAGTCGGGTATAAGCTCTCTCCACTGTTAGCTTCAAAGATTCAAAAAGGTCTTTCCGGCGGACGTGTTCAAAGTTCAACACTTAAACTTGTCGTGGACCGCGAACGCGAGATAAAAGCTTTTGTTCCTCAAGAATACTGGACAATAGACACAATGTTCAAGCCAAACATTGATGCAAATTTAATAAAACACAAAGATAAAAAACTTTCAAAACTCTCTATAGAAAATAAAGAGCAGGCAGAGGCGATTACACAAAGTGTTAAAAATGACAATTTTAAAATTGCTAAGATAGAAACAAAACAGAGAAAAAGTTCAACACCACCGCCATTTATGACTTCAACCTTGCAGCAAACAGCATCAAGTAAACTTGGATTTACTCCAAAAAAGACGATGATGATAGCACAAACACTTTATGAGGGTGTAAAAACTCCTGATGGAACTTCAGGTGTTATAACTTATATGAGAACGGATTCACTGAACCTGGCACAAGAAGCTGTGGGTGCGGTTCGCGGCATTATAGAAAATCGTTATGGTAAAAAATACCTGCCAAAAGAGCCGAAAATCTATACAAAAAAATCTAAAGGCGCGCAAGAAGCACACGAGGCTATACGCCCTACCATGCTTCAATTTACTCCTGAAGTTGCGCAAAGCTTTTTAAAAGCGGATGAGATTAAACTCTATCGCCTTATTTATGAACGTTTTATGGCATGCCAGATGGAAGACGCAATATTTGAACAGCAAAGCATCATCTTCAAAGGCAATGAAAATGAATTCCGTGCAAGCGGGCGAAAGCTGATATTTGACGGTTTTTATGCCGTTACGGGGACAGAAGACAAAGACAAACTTTTACCTACACTCAAAGAGGGTGAAAAAGCTGAAATACAAAGCGTAAAACCTGAGCAGCACTTCACAGAGCCGCCGTCTCGTTACTCAGAAGCGAGCTTGATTAAAAAACTGGAATCTGAGGGTGTCGGACGTCCATCAACTTATGCACCGACGATTGCAACACTCTCAAACCGTACCTATGTAACCATAGAAAAAAAGCAGATCATTCCGACTGAAATTGCCTTTACCGTTACGGAAATTTTAGAAAAAAACTTTCCAAATATCGTTGATATTAATTTTACGGCTGAAATGGAAGAAGAACTTGATGAAATTGCAGAAGGAAAAGTTGACTGGCAAAAACTTCTGCTCGAATTTTATGAAAAATTTATGAAACAAATCGAAGCGGGCAAAGAAAATATTGTCTCACTTAAACTCGCAAAACCACTTGGACGTACCTGCCCTAAATGTGGTGAGCATGAACTGCTGCTAAGAAGCGGACGTTTTGGAAACTTCATTGCATGTAGCGGTTTTCCTAAATGTAAATATACAGAGCAGTGTGATGAAGAAGGCAATCCGCAAGAGAAAAAAGAGACAACTGCAGATGAAAAATGTGACAAATGCGGTGCAGATATGATTGTGAAAAACGGTCGTAACGGTGAATTTTTGGCATGTTCAAACTATCCTGATTGTAAAAATACAAAGAGCATAAATGTCGAAGAAAAAGTGAGTGAAACGCCTTGTCCTGACTGTGGCGGTAAAATCAGCCTGAAAAACTCACGTCGTGGACCTTTTTGGGGATGTGAAAATTATCCTGATTGTAAATTTATCTCTAAATTTGAGCCGACTACTATCAAATGTAAAGAAGAAGGATGTAGCGGTGTTTTAGCACCTCGTACTTACAGGAACAAAGAGGTTTATGAGTGTGTAAAATGTAAGGCACGTACACCTCGTGAAGAGGTAGATGAGGCTTAAAATCCGCTCTCAGCCCAGACTGAAGTCTGGGTTCCGAACAAGTGGAAACTCTTTTGAAGCAAGGTTCCGAAAAGTAAGTAAGCATTTGCAGAGACAAGGACACACAAAAATGAAGATAGGCATACTCTCAGATACCCATACAAAAGTTAAAAGAGCTAAAGCGGCTCTCGATATGCTTATACAAAACGGTGCTGAGTTTATTATTCATGCCGGAGATATTGTTGAAAAAGAGACGCTTGAGCTACTTGAAGAGTGCCCAAAAAAGTATATTGCCGTATACGGGAACAATGATGCCCATTTGGTTGAATATCACAACAAATATCATCTTGTTCAAGAACCCTATTATTTTAAACTGGCAAATACAAAGTTTAAGCTTATGCACCTGCCGTTTTACATGAGTAATGATGCCCAAATCATTATTTTTGGACATACTCATAAGTTTGAAGTGGAGTTTATCAAGGGGGTTCTTTTTTTGAATCCCGGTGAAGTATGTGCAAGAAACAAACCAACTTCCGAATGTGCTATGCTTGAAGTACTCGAAGATGAATTTATAGTAAACTACTATACACAAAACACAAAAGAAGAAAGTTACAGTGTAAACAAAACTTTTTCATATAAAAGGCAAACGCAGTGAGTGAGAAAATATTTTTATGTTCCATTTGCAACATAAACAGCGGTACATGTAAAGAAGACTGCAAGTTTTGTTCGCAAAGTGTACGATACAAAGCCGACATAGATCGCTACAAACAAAAACCTATGGATATAATCTGCCAAGAAGCCGTGCAGGCAAGAGACAACGGTGCTCTTGGATTTTGTCTCGTTACTGCCGACAAAGGTCTCACTGATAAGACATTGGCATTTGTCTGCAATGTTGCAAAAGAGGTGCAAAAAGTAGCACCCCAACTGCGCCTGATTGCATGTAATGGTACAGCAAGTGTTGAGCAGCTTCTTGTCTTAAAAGAAGCAGGCATCAAAGCCTACAATCATAACCTTGAAACCAGTGAAGCCTTTTATCCTCAGATTTGCACAACGCATCCTTGGAGTGAGCGATATGAAACCTGCCAAAACGTCAATGAAGCAGGTTTAGTGCTCATAAGCGGCGGAATTTTCGGGCTGGGCGAATCGCAAGAAGACAGAATTTCTATGCTCTCCTCACTCAAATCACTCAACCCGACTTCTGTGCCTATTAATTTTTACCATCATAATGTAGCACTTGAACTCGAGCCAAATCCGTTAACGACAGATGAAGCGCTCGCACTTATAAGACTCACAAAAGAGACACTTTGTGATGCTGATAGAATTATGGTTGCAGGCGGTCGTGAACTTATGTTTGGATCGCGTCAGGCGGAGATTTTTGAAAACGGTGCAAATTCTATTGTTATAGGAAACTACCTGACGACAAAAGGTCGAGTAATGAGTCAAGATTTAGAGATGCTGAAATCTCTCGGTCTTGATGTGGCCAAAAACGTCTAAATAATTTTACAAAAAGGGAAATATTTTATGAGTGACAATACAGTTCTGATTATAACCATATCACTCATTATAATATTTTCTCCTTTTATTGCCAGATTTTTACGTCTGCCTACAACACCAATAGAAATTATTTTAGGCTCACTTCTGGGATATGTCGGATTTTTACATGATGAACATCTCTTTAATTTAGTTGCCGAGTTTGGATTTTTATACCTTATGTTTAT
>CAZDEM010000117.1:0-6427 GCA_964504315.1 uncultured Sulfurimonas sp. | reverse complement strand
ATGAACATCTCTTTAATTTAGTTGCCGAGTTTGGATTTTTATACCTTATGTTTATCGCCGGTACTGAAATTAACTTAAAAAATGTACTCAAAACACCCTCTAGTATCATGAAAAAAGTACTTGTATATCTTGTACTACTATATACTTTTTCTATCGCTTTTTCTATACAGTTTGATCTTGGAAAAATATTTATAGTTTTACTGCCGCTTATCTCTGTCGGTCTGGTTGCCTCACTTGCAAAGGAGTATGGTAAGACTCCTTGGTTAAACCTCTCAATGACAGTCGGCGGTATAGGTGAAGTTGCCAGTATCGTGATACTCACCATCACTTCAGCTGCGCTCAAATCCGGATTTGGCTTAGGACTTTTTCAAACAATTATGGCTCTTTTGGCATTTTTACTCTTTATGTTCATCCTGTTTCGCTCAATGCAGCTTATATTTTGGTGGTTTCCTAAAGTTGCCATAGCGCTTATGCCGCACAATGACAACAAAGAACAAGACATTCGTCTCTCAATGGGTATTTTCTTTTTACTTGTCGGAGCAATGTTATTTTTACATCTTGAACTTGCTTTTGGCGCATTTTTAGCGGGTATATTTATTCCGACTTTTTTTGAGCATAAACATGAACTGCCTGAGAAACTTGCATCTTTTGGCTTTGGGTTTTTAATACCTATCTTTTTTATTCACATTGGGAGTTCTTTTAATCTTGATGCTCTTTTAATAAACGGGCTTATCAAAGAAGCGGTAATTATCACTGTTGTTATGGTTTTAATGCGTTTGTTTGCTTCTATGGTTTTTGTAAAAGAACTCGGTCTTGTTGATACTATTTTGTTCGGGCTTTCCCACTCTATGCCTTTGACACTTCTTATCGCGATGGCAACCCTTGCATACAGTGCCAACTCTATAGACAAACTACATTACTATGCCTTTATTCTCGCGGCTCTGTTTCAGGTAATAAGTGTTATGATTATCATAAAATTAGTAAATATCTACAAACTAAAAAAAGAGCAAAGGAGCATGTAATGGGACGTTCGGTTTTACTGCAACTCTCACGTGACTCCATACAAGAAGTACTTCAAGCACAAAACTCCATTCACAAAACAACTCTTTTAGATGCTTACCCTCTTTTAATCCAAAATATAAAAACAACTACAAATCTTTATATAAATAATGAGCTTCGGGGTTCTTATGTAAGTAATAATGGAGTACCTTTAGCTGATGCCATCATAATCGGAGCAAAAAAAGCAGCATTTGAAGATTCTAATTTCTCGCCAATATCTACCTCTGAATATCTTCATTGTGAGATTGAACTCATTCTAGATACTCCAGAGGGTATTATAAGTGAAAAAGACCCTGCAATTTTATCTGCTTAATCTTTACAGTTTTTACATCCGCCTTTTATATAACAGGCAATTTCATATCCTTGGTTCAAACCAAGTGCTATACTTCCGCCACTCTCTTGCGTTATATCTCCGGCTACAAAAAGACCTTTGATATTTGTTTCATAATGTTCATCATATTTCGGTTTTCCATCCTCTTCTTTTATCCCTGAACTTGACAAGAATGCACTCGGAGTTGTTCCACCGATAGCATAAATCACTCTGTCAAATGTTTCCGGCTCAATCTCATTAAAAAGAACTTTCACTCTACCGTTATCATCCTCAAGAGCATCAATATTTACACCTAAAATCGGTCGTACTTCGTTATGAGCTATTGCATTGGCAATATTTCTTTGATTGAGAGGATTCGCACGGCGAAATGTTTCTCTTCTGTAGCAGATTGCGACTTCATTTCTGCCGACTAAATCTACGGCATACTCAACAGCACTGTCTCCACCACCTACAATAAGAACCTTTTCACCATCTTGACACTCATCAAGGGTGTAATTTACTTTTTTTCTTATACTTGGAGGTATTTTATAACTTGGTTTATTTGGTTTGCCCATCCGTCCTATGGTCACAACCACTCGCTTAGCTTTAATGGTATCACCTGCTATATGCACATTAAAATAATCATCCTCTTTTTCTATAGAAGTGACTTCAACCTGTGTTTTTAATTCAATATTATGATTTTCTATCAGTTCATCAAAAAGGTCCAGTGTAGATTCTTTTGTCCCGTCAACAAAAACTATACGACCGTTAAGCTCGACTTTCTGTCCTTTCCATTCAAGATCAACACGTTTGTTGTCTTTATAATATTTACGTATCGTGGAGTTGTGATTGACGTCTTTTTCCAAAACTACTATCTCATCTATACCTTGAAGATACCCCTCTACGGCAACGGCAAGTCCTGCCGGACCGGCACCGATCACAGCCAAATTATAAATCTTTTCCATAGAAACCACCTGTAAATTTTATCTGTTTAAAGGTAGTTTATCACATTTAAGTTAATTTTTCGGGAAACTTCATCATAAATTTTTGTAATTTTGGAGCGATTACAACCTGACAGTAGCCTTGAGAGCTGTTAAGATTGTAGTAATTCTGATGGTAAGTTTCTGCGGGGTAAACCTCAGGCAAAGGGCTTACCTCGGTTACTATTTTATCTGAAAAGTTCTGCTGATGTCGGGCTATTGCTTCTTGTATTACTCTTTGTTGCTCTTCATTTGCATAATAGATCACAGAACGGTACTGTGTACCTTTATCTGCCCCCTGAGCATTAAGTGTTGTCGGGTTATGAATTTCAAAAAATATATCTAAAATCTCACTCATGGTGATAATATCCCCGTCATAAGTAATATCTACAATTTCAGCATGTCCTGTTGCTCCTGAGCAGACATTTTCATAACTGGGATTTGCTCTGGCACCGCCGGCATATCCGCTCACAGCAGAAATTACGCCTTTGACATTTCTATATACCGCTTCTATACACCAAAAACACCCGCCACCTAATACAATTCGCTCTTTTTTCATAATTCAGACTCTTTTTTTAAGCTCATTATAGAGTTTTTGCATAAAAGGCTTTTGAACATATCCACTTAAATTTTCAAGCTCAGTTTTTTTACCGTTTTTAAAATCAAGATACATAGACGTTGAAGAATCGTAAGGAACTTTGGCTGCCGTGTTCAAAGACTTTTGCACCTCATCAAATATATCTATGCCCTCTTTCTCTTTTGCAAATTCAGCGATCTCTGTTAAAAGTTTTTTTGCCTCATCATAATGCTTTTCATACACAGCACCTATGGTTGTATTGTAGTAGGCTGTGAGTGTTGCAAAAGCTGCAATAAATATATACTTTTTATAAAGCGCCTCTTTGATATTTTGAGGTATTTTATAGCGCAAAGAGGCTTTCTCAAACAGCTCTGCAATGGTCTTGGCAGCTTCACTTTGCGGACCAAACAGTGAGGCAAAAACTTTCCCCTTTTTACGAATAACTCCGGGAGACTCAATATGTGCAAGTATATAAATGCAGGCATCCAAAACTTTAGCGTCACAGAGTTCTCTCAGCATATCGCCATTGTTCACACCGTTTGAAAAAGAGAGCAAAATTGAGTTTGCATCTATATGCTTTTGCAATGCCTTGCATGCATCTGCTAAATCATAACTTTTCGTACAAAACATAACCACGTCAAAATAGCCCTCTGCTTCATCCAGATTCTTTACATGTAAAGGCGTATTCCACTCTTTTTCATCTTCTATAATTCTAATACCTGTCTTTTGTATAGCTTTCAAGTGCGCTCCCCGCGCAAAACCCACTACATCCAAACCACTTTTTGCAAACGATGCCGCCAAATATCCGCCGACACCGCCTAAACCGACTATTGCAATTTTCATAATACTCTTCTTTTTTATGTGTTAATACTTTAACTTTGCCTCTAAGACTTCAAAACAACTCAAGCCTAGACTGAAGTCTAGGTTCCGAAATACTTATCACTTTTCTTCGGAAGCGATGCTTTAGCTTCGCCCTTGAGGCTTTTAAACAAATAAGTCTATGTTACAGAAAAAATTTATTTTTTATTATATAATAGCATTGATAAAAAGGAGCCTTATGCCGAGAATTGACAATGAAAAATTTTATCTGGCATCACTTAAAAAACATGGTACAACTTCGCGTGGTCTTAACTGGTCATCAGATGTGCATCAGTCTATCCGCTTTGAAAAGATTGTATCACTGTTAGGCGATGCGTTCAATGAGTCTGTCATAGGCGATGTAGGCTGCGGTTTTGGAGATTTTTATCATTATTTGCAGGCAAATAATTTACATGTAAAAAAATATATAGGCATTGATTCTCTCAAAGAGATGTGCGAAATTGCCATACAAAAAACAGAGTGTGAAATTATACATGCAGATATAATAAAAGAAGCACTTCCTATAGCGGATTACTACATCTGCAGCGGTGCCTTAAATATTCTAACACCTTTTGAAACAGAACTATTTATACGAAACTGTTTTGAATCATCAACAAAAGGTTTTATTTTCAATGCTTTATATGGTGAAAAAGAGAGTAAGATTTATAATTATATAAATATGCACACAATCCAATCGCTTGCAAAGAGCTTACATGTAAAGAGTATCAGCTTTATAGAAGGATATATAGAAAATGACATCACAGTAGGATTTTTCAAATAATGTGTGCAATTTTTGGTATCATCGGTGAATATAATGACAATCAGGCAAAAAGTGCCCTTTCGCTTTTGTCGCACCGGGGCCCGGATTACTGCGGTATCATCCAAAAGAAAAATCTTTTCTTTGCACATCAACGCCTCTCAATTTTAGATACACACCACAGAAGTCATCAACCACTCAAACATAAAAATATTTTACTCTCTTTTAACGGGGAGATATATAATTTTCAAGAACTTAAATCTGAACTCGATTTTAATTTTCAGACACAAAGCGACAGTGAAGTTATCATTGCGGCATATCTTCGCTGGGGTGTTAACTTTGTAACACATTTACGAGGTATGTTTGCCATTGCCCTGATGGACGGTGACACACTCTATCTTTTTCGTGACAGACTCGGGAAAAAACCGCTTTTTTATCTTGAGGGAGATTCTTTTGTTTTTGCATCAGAGATTAAAGCACTCAAACCTTTTTTATCTACATGTAAACTGGATGATGATGCGCTTTTATCCTACCTCTCTTTTTTAGCGCCGACACCTCCGCATACTTTTTATCAGGGTATAAAAAAACTTGCCGCGGGAGAGTATCTGACATACAAAGAGGGGCAGGTTACATGTAAACGCTATTTTGATTTGCTTGACGTACCCTCTGTACTTATCACTACAAAAGAAGAAGCCCTTAAAAAGATTGAAACCCTTTTAGAAGAGTCCATAGAACTGCGTCTGAGTACTGATGTACCTATGGCATCACTGCTCTCAGGCGGTATAGACAGTGCAACTATCAACTATTTTGCCAAGCTAAAAACTATGCCTCTACAAACCTATACACTCGGTTATAAAGAGTTTGCAAAGTACGATGAACGCGAAAATGCCAGACAGAGTGCCGAATTTTTAGGTTTGAGTAATACCCAGATAGAAATAGATGAAAATGATTTTATCCGTGCAAGTGATAAAGTACTCGACACACTTGATGAACCGCTTAATGATCCTGCTGCCGTACCTTTGTATCTGCTTTTTGAACGTATTAAAAAAGACGGCTACAAAGTTGTTATGAGCGGAGAGGGTGCGGATGAACTTTTTTTAGGCTACAGACAGTATTTTGAATATCTCGACATACAGGGTGCTGCGACTCTGGCACATAAAAACTGGCTCAAAAAATACTTTCGGGCAAATTTTTCGATGAACAGGGAGTGGGAATGGTATAAACGAATTTTTGATGACACCCTGCTTTTTCGCAGCTCCGGGGAGAAGTTTACAGATCTGCAGAAAAATCAGCTGATGCGGCGTAATGTCAAAGATAATGAAAGCCTGAAATATTTAAAAAGTTACAGGGAACGCTTTGAAAATTCACAACATAATGATGAGAGTATCTGGTACAGTTATATAGATTTAAATATCTTTCAGGCTGAGCATTTTTTGACAAAACTTGACCGTGTAAGTATGGCGCATTCCATAGAATCACGCACTCCTTTTTTAGATCATAAACTTGCCTCTGCCGTCTTTAGCATCGACCCAAAACTACGCTATAGAGATGGCATTACAAAATCACTTTTAAAAGAAGTTATGAGAAATAAACTCAACACGAAAATACTCACAAGAAAGAAAAAAGGGTTTTCAAATCCTTATATGGAGTATCTTATCAACTCAAAAAAAATCAACCTTATTCAAGAGGTCAACGCACAAACAGGAATGTTTCACAAAAAGAAATTAGACGAATATATAAACACAGCATCAAGGGGAAGTTTTAAGCAGCATGTTTGGGGACTTTATGTACTATCATACTGGATAAAGAAGAACCTGCTCTAAGGACATACAGAATGATTAGAAAAATAAAAAAGTATGCTACAACCAATACACTCGTAATCTTTG
>CAZDEM010000116.1:0-6465 GCA_964504315.1 uncultured Sulfurimonas sp. | reverse complement strand
AAATATCTGTTTCCATCTATACATACTAAATTTATGAATATTTTTTTTATAAAGTTTGTAGGAAAATAATCGTACTAAAGAAACAGAGCCTATTAAAAAATACCAGAGTAAAAGTTCTTTGTTGTTAACATGATTATAAAAGATGCCAAGGAGGACAGTAGCATTTATAAAAGCACCAGATGACGAGATTTTAAGATTGTTATATGCATTATCTATGAGTTGTGTACTATATAGATTCAAAAACTAATCCTCTTGTCAATTATTACGAAGAATTATGCCTCATTATCTATTATTCAACCCTGAAGTCATAAATATAATTTCATGAAATATATTTTACATATCTTTTACAAATTAATACTACACTCTTTAAATGAAAAATAAAATAAAACTTCTAAAACAAGAGATAGCAAAAGGCGTAATCGGTCATAAAGATATGATTGATGCTCTGCTGATTGGACTTATGACAAATGGGCATATACTGCTTGAAGGTGTTCCCGGTCTTGCCAAAACAACGGCTGTCAATGCAATAGCCAAAGCATTGAGTTTAGAGTTTAAACGTGTGCAGTTTACTCCTGATTTATTGCCTTCAGACATTATTGGAGCAGAAATTTATGATGTAAAGTCCGGAGACTTTAAAATCAAACATGGACCTGTCTTTACAAATTTACTTTTGGCTGATGAGATAAATAGAGCTCCGGCAAAAGTACAATCGGCACTCTTAGAAGTTATGCAGGAAAGACAGGTTACTATAGGTGACAGCAGTTTTAAAATCCAGAATCCGTTTTTAGTGCTCGCAACCCAAAATCCGATTGAACAAGAAGGTGCATACACTTTGCCTGAAGCACAATTAGACCGCTTTATGTTTAAAGTAGTCGTTGGCTACAACACAGAGGATGAGGAGTATGAAATAGCACAAAAAGTTGCCAATGATACTTTTGAACCTATAAATCCGGTCATCTTTGCTGATGAGTTGCAACAAATTAAAGAAGAAGTAAAAGCTGTCCATATTGAAGAGGAATTGAGTGCCTACATTGTAAAACTTGTTTTTACAACTCGGTATCCAAAAAAATACGGTCTTGAAGAGTTAGAACGTTATATAGCATTTGGTGCAAGTCCGCGTGCAACCATTGACATGTTAAAGGCTGTAAAGGCAAGAGCGTATTTAAGAGGTCATGATTTTGTCTCTCCCATAGACATTGCACTGACTATAAAAGATGTATTGCGACACCGCATAATTTTAAGCTATGATGCCATTGCCGAGGGGTTGAGCAGTGATGATATTATTCAAAAAATATTAGAATCTATAGAAATACCATAATAATATGCTAAAAACACTTTTTAAATCCAATAAGAAACTGGCATTAATTCTTATTAAAACACAAAGGGAAGTCTTTAGTAAAATTACAGGCGACAATGCTTCAAAAACAAGAGGTGAGGGCTATGATTTTATAGAACTCAGAGAGTATGAAAGCGGTGATGATATAAGACATATAGACTGGATAGTAAGTTCCAAAATAGGCAAGCCCTATGTAAAACTTTTTCATCAGCAGCGAGAATTAAATGTAGTAATCGCTCCTCTTTTATGTGGTTCGCTCCATTTTGGAACAACAGCGCTAAAAAAAGATTTACTGACTCAGATTTGCGCGTTAATCAGTTACAGCTGTGTGAAACAAAATGACCCGTTTGAAAGTTATATTTGCAGTGATGAAGTGTTTTTGTGTACTCAAAAAACAAAACAGATGTTTGGTGTGAGAACCTTGGTAGAAAAAATTGATGCTTATGACGTCCTTGAAAAAACATTGGATTATGCACAGATAACACAGACTCTTTATACACAGTTGCAGCATAAGAGTATTCTGTTTTTAATCGGTGATTTTTTTGATACGCAAAACTTAAATATTAAGGCATTGAGTGTAAAACATGAGGTTATAGTTATTATTGTGCGTGATCGTTTTGAAGAACATCCTGCCCAGCTGGGCGAGCTTAATATTACTGACCCTGCTCTAGGTGTGAGTGCGGATATGACTTTAAATAAAGCGACTCTCAAGTCTTATACAAAAAAAATATTTGAACACGATAATGAGTTATATGAAAAATTGCAAAGAGCAGGCATTCGTTTTATTAAAATTTATACGGATGAGGATCCGGCTGAAAAAATCATTAGCTTAATGAGCAGAATATGAATCAGTTAAATATAGATGATATTTTTCCTCCACTCACAGTGGAAGACAACTCTTTTAGTATATTTATATTGTCTATAATTGTATGTGTTGCAGTGCTTTTTACATTCTACTATTTTTATAAAAAAAGAGTGCAAAAAAATAAAAAAGACGAAGCATATTACTTGAATATATTGCTGCATTCAAATTTTTATAATGTAAAACAAAGTGCTTATCTGTTTACATATTATGGAAGAAGGCTGGTAAAAACAAAAGAGCAAAAATATGAACTTGAGAGAATAGTTTCTCAACTTTATATCTATAAGTATCAACAAAAATCGCTTAATATACCTGAAAAACTGCAAAAGGAAATAAGAAAATTTTTAGATGAATTAAGAGACTATTATGCTTGATTTATTTAGTTTTACATATCCTTTTTTTTTATTGTTACTGCCTTTGTTTATACTCAGTGCTTTACTTTTTAAGCAAGAGAAAGAATCCTACTATATGCCGCATTTTTACCAACTGATGCCTCATGTAAATAAAAAACATTATGTAAGAGAAATTTTAAAATGGACAATGCTTACATGTATGATTTTTGCATTAAGCGACCCGGTTATAACGAAAAAAATAAAAGCAGTAAAAAGCAATGCCGTTGATATAGTTTTGGCATTGGACACCAGCGGTTCTATGAGTACTTACGGCTTTAATGAAAAAAAGTACAAGCAAAGCAGATTGAATGTTGTAAAAGAAGTCGTGCAAAATTTTATAAATTCAAGAGTGAAAGACAGAATAGGACTGGTGGTTTTTGGTACAACAGCAGGTATAGCCTCTCCTTTGAGTTTTGACAAAGAAGCTCAAAAAAATATAGTGGGCAACATTAACGTGGGAGTGCTTGGAAAAAGCACAGCATTAATTGACGGCATAGTCTCTTCCATACAGCTTTTAAAAAATTCAAAAAGTAAATCGAAGATTATTATTCTGCTTAGTGACGGGGAGGATTCTGCAAGTAAAATACCGCTTGAATTTGCTTTGAAATTGGCAAAAAAATATCGTATCAAAATATACACGATAACTATAGATAAAAGTTACAGCGATATGATGAAAGTGATTGCAAATAAAAACGGTGCAAAAAACTTTGAGGTACAAAACAAAGAAGATTTAGTGAAAGTATACAAAAGTATTGATAGCTTAGAAAAGAGTGAGCTGGAATATAACACTCTGAGTGTGCATGAACATATATATTTTTATTTTTTAATTATATCGCTGTTATGTGCTGCGGTGCTTCTGCCATATGTTAAAAGCAAAGGAGTGCTGTAATGTTTTTTTTATATAGTTATACGCTCTATTTTTTGCTTATTCCTGTGCTGCTCTTTGTTCTCTCTTTCAAAAAAATGAAAAATTCTATGGAAAATATTTTTTCGCAATCAGTAATGAAGCAGCTCGCATTAAATCTTCAATTACTAAAAACTTCGGCCCGTTACAGATATTTTTTACTGGTTATGGCTCTTATGATTATAGCTCTGGCTCGTCCTGTTTATGTCAAACAAAATGCAGTTATAAAACAGATGAGCAGTTCGGCGGTTATTGCTCTTGATGTATCGAAATCTATGCATGCATCAGATATCTATCCAAGCCGTTTAGGTTTAGCCAGACTAAAACTTTTAAAATTCATTCAAAAAGCGAATAACTTACATGTAGGCGTACTACTATTTGCAAAAAATTCCTATATGCTTTACCCACTAAGCGAAGATACACAGGCATTAGCATATATGCTCAAAAATGCCGACATCAAGCAGAAACTAGAACCAAACACCAATCTCTTTGGAGTGCTTGAATCAGGTAAAAAGATGCTGGAGAAAGAAAAAACAAAAAATATAATTTTGCTCACTGACGGCGGTGAAGACGTCAGCCGCTCAGATGAAATCTCTTATATTTTGAAAAATCATTTAAAATTATATACTATTGATTTTAATGCAAAACCAAACAGTTCTTTAAAAAATATGACGCAAAAAAGTGAGGGATTTTATACAAAATATCAATGGACACAGAGTGATATTGAAGGCATTTTAGACGCCATACAAAAGAGTTCTCAAAAAATAATTACAAGTGAATATAATATGAAGCAGTATCAAGAACTGTTTATGTACCCTTTGGGCGCTGCATTATTGATACTCTATTTCGTTTTTATTGTAGGCTTGAAACACAAGTATATAGTGAAGTTTGCTGTGCTGTTTGGTTTGATACAACTGACTCTTTTAAGTACTCCTGCAAGTGCCGGTGTTTTTGACTTTATAAAATTACAAAAAGCACACTCATACTATGAGCAAAAGCAGTATGAAAAAGCAATTGAGTACTATAAAGATGTAACACCGGCAAGCGAAGTAAATTACAATATTGCCAATGCCTTATACAGGCAGCACAAGTATTTAAAAGCTGTAATTTATTATAAACGCGCGCTATCAACAGATAAGCTGCTTAACGCAAAAATTTTTTATAATATCGGAAACTGCTATGTCCAAAGAGGCAAGTTGGAGCTGGCGAAGGCTCAGTATGAACGTTCTTTAAAACTGCACGCTTATGAGCAGACAAAAAAAAATTTGAACATAATCACGCAGGAATTGAAAAAAAGAAAGAAGCTCAAGAAGATTTTTAGCAGAGGTTCGGCAAAAGTATGTTTTAAAAATAGACTTGAAGAGACTAACAATGATTATAAAGTCAGTTCAAAATATAAGATTAAACTTAAAAAGTTAGTTTTATCGGAGGAAGAAAAATGGATAAAAATAATACAAAAACAAAAAACTCCGGTTTTCTTACAGAAAATTCAGACAAAAAGGATGAGTGTTGATGCGCAAAAACCTTGGTAATATAATTTTTCTGCTGCTTTTTATCCATTTTGATGCGCATGCATGGGTTAAAACATTTGCTCCCCAATATATTATGAAAACAGAGGCATTGGAGTTTACTGTCGTTGCCAAGGGCTTTAATGTTAAATTTCCCAAGATAGAGTATATAGACGGATATGTGGTAAAAAATATTAAGACTTCACATGAAGCGGTGATAATAAATGCCAGAAAAGCAGACAAGTTGAGTAAAATATACTCTTTGACTCCAGACAAAGATGTTACTTTACCCGCTTTTAATATAGAAGTGGATGGCAAGGTTGAAAAAACACAACCCTTACATGTAACAGTAAAAAAACTTACCCAAACACACTCACCAGATTATAAACTCAGTATGGACATAAGCAATAAAACTCCTATGGTAGGAGAAAAATTGACATTACATGTAAAGCTTATATATAAAGATTTGCAAGATTATGATCTCTTTACCCCTCTCTTTAATGATTTTTCACTGCAAGAACTCAGTGACAAAGAGTATAAAAATGACAAAGGCGAATGGGTAGAAGAGATTGTCTATGATATAGCACCTCAAAAAAGCGGTACATTTATTTTACACCCGGCAAAAGCCAAGATAGAACTCTCAATTCCAAAACATAAAAAACGCAATATTTATTCCAATGCACTTATACTCTCAGTAACAGCGATTCCGAACAACCTTTCTATTGTCGGATCATATGAGCTCCATGCGAGTGTCAATACGAAGCTCATTCATAAAAATCAGCCGGTAAAATTTACACTTTATCTCCAAGGCAGCGGCAATATCAATAATTTTGATGATTTGAATATTAGAGTGCCTGGTGCGACTGTATATGAAAAAAGTACAAAAAAACTGCATAAAGGACAAAATGATATCTATCAAAAAAGTTTTGAAATAGTTTCAGATAAAAATTTTACTATTCCTTCTGTTTCATTGCAATATTTTGATATTAAAGAGAAAAAAATAAAAAAAATAAATACCCAGGATTTTGCTATTACTGTAAAAGATTCTGTGCGTGTAAAAACAACAACTAAAGAGGAAAAACTTACTATTATGGAAAAAATACTTTATTTTATGTCGGGAGTATTTGTAACACTGTTATTAATTTACATGTACAAAGTATTGAAAAATACTAAAACAACTGATAAACAAAAAAGAGTCAAAAAAGAGCTGCAAAATATTCACGCAAAAGAGGAATTTTTGAAAAAAGTCGTACCGTATTTAGGAAAAGACAAATCATTAAATCGTTTAATATATGCTCTTGAGCATGTAGAAAATTCAGAATTTAAAAAATTAAAAAAAGAGATTATTGTATATATGTGCAAAGAAAATTATTTATAGCAACATGATGTTGCTATAAAATTAGTTTAACTCAGGTTTAGGAGTTTTGTTTGTTGAAGCTGGAAGCATAGGCATCATCATATGC
>CAZDEM010000115.1:0-6494 GCA_964504315.1 uncultured Sulfurimonas sp. | reverse complement strand
TATCTTGTTCCAAGCTGCGTATCCCAACCTTTAGGTTTTTCATTACCTATCATCTTATGAAATGTTTTTTGTATATACTCAGCACCTGACTCTTTTCCGACGACACCGACTTCTATACTGTATTCATTAAAACTCTTAGAATCCCACTCAAAAAGATAGGTTGCAAGTGACAAATAACCGGCATATGGTAAATCATTATATTGGGGAGTAGCTATTTCTGTATTTTTAGGTGTTAATATAACCTGATTGATGCTTATTCCTGCATTGTAGTTTTTGGAGCTCTCAAGAGGAAAAGAAAGCGTGCCAAGTGATGCTGTTAAAAAATTTGTATAAGAATTGTTTTCATTATCTTCAAGCCAGGACAAAGAGGCACCGTTAGTAAAATGTCCGTCTTGCCCTGCGAAGAAATCATTATACACAACAAAGGAATATTCATCTGCGCGTAAAGAAATAAATAATAGTAAGAATAAAGCAAGTAATTTTATTTTCATAATTACTATGCTACATAATATTAGCTTAAATTAAACCTAATAATGCAATAAATAACACTGGAGGTGTAATAACAAGCCCAACTTTCATGTACTCACCCCAGCCGATTTTTACCCCTTTTTGAGCAAGTACATGTAACCATAAAAGCGTTGCGAGCGAGCCTATCGGCGTCATTTTCGGTCCTAGATTTGAGCCTAATATATTTGCATAGACCAGTGCTTCATGCCCAACATAGCCAACTTTGTCTATGGCGATGTCCATTATCATAATTGTAGGCATATTATTCATTATGGAGCTGATAAGAGCCGATAAAAAACCGGTACCGATGACAGCAATAACTTCACCTTGAGTTCTAAGCACTTCAATCCATGAAGCAATGATGTCTGTCAGCCCTGCATTTTTTAATCCGTACACAACAACATACAGCCCGATACTAAACCATACAACCTGCCAAGGTGCGGCTTTTATTGTCATAATCGGTTTAACTGCTTTATAATGGTTTGCGATTGCCAAAAAAAGCAGTGCACCGCCAAGAGCAAAAAGAGAAACAGGGAGATGAAATCTATCGCCTATAAAATAGCCAAGCATTAAAAGTACTAAAAAAATCCATGAAAACTTGAACATTGTTTGATTTTTAATGACAGAAGAGGCTTCAGGCAACTCCTCTACGTTTACATGTAAAGGAATATCTTTTCTAAAATAAATCCATAAAACTGCAATGGAGGCTATGATGCTAAGCAGGTTCGGCAGAAACATATTTTTGGCATATTCTACAAAACCGATGTCAAAATAACCCACTGTAACGATATTTGTAAGGTTTGAAATCACAAGCGGGTTTGAAGCAGCATCGCCGATAAAACCGCCTGCCATTAAAAAAGCAAAAATCGGCAAAGGTTTCATTTTAAGATACTTCATTTTTGCCAAGAGAATCGGTGTCAAAATCAAAGCAGCGCCGTCATTGGCAAAAAAGGCTGCCACAACTGCGCCAAGTAGTAAAATGTAAACAAACATTTTATTGCCGCTTCCACCGCTTAGACGTGCCATCTTAATAGCTGCCCATTCAAAAAAGCCTATTTCATCAAGTACCATTGACAATATGATAATACCTATAAAAGCAAGTGTCGCATCCCAGACGATATCTATAACCGTGAGTACATCAGCAAAACTGACTACTCCTAAAACAATTGCTACAACTGCTCCGATAACTGCCGTTGTTCCAATCTGTAAGCCCTTGGGCTGCCAAATAATAAATACCAGTGTCACTAAAAATAAACCAAATGCCAATATCATAGATATACCTTCTTATAAAATAACAGTGACACTATAACCAAATAAAATCCATAAATCAAGATATCTTGATATATTTCTAAAACAATAAATCAGACTATCTGTTCATGCCTTTACCTTGTCCCATGCCTCTATTCTTACGCATTTGATTTTGCTGATGTGTTTGAAATTCATTTTTCTCCATATAGCCATTACCATTTGTATCAATATCGCTAAAAGCAGGCGCATTTGCCGCATTTTTCATCATTCTGCCCTCTTCTGCTCTTTCTTGCATTCTTTTTGCTCTGGCATTTTCAAACTCACTTTGCGTAACTTTGCCATTCTTATCGACATCATAACTTTCAAATGTCGGCATGTTTTGCGCACCACCTGCCATCAGAACACTTCCAAACAATAAACCTGCTAATGTAAATCTTTTCATCTTAAACTCCTTGTGTTTTAGTGATTATATTACAACGAATATTAACTAAACGTTAAGATTGTCTTCATGTTATATCAATATATCTTGATATTTAAATTTGATTCTGCTATAATTTTACCAATGGAGAAAAAAAATGGAAATATTTTTAAAAACAATTTCAGCACTCAATGATGAGACAAGAGTTTTAATTTTACGCTTTTTAGATGAATACGGTGAGTGTTGTGTTTGCGACTTACAAGACTCTCTTGATATGATTCAATCACGTCTTTCACGACATCTAAAAATTTTAAAAGAGGCCGGATTTTTAAGAGTTGAGCGTAAAGGAACTTGGGCTTATTATTCTATTCGCTCACCCCTTGACAGATTTCGTACAGAAGCTCTGCAGGAGATAAAACATTTGGAAATACAACTGCCGTCTTTAAAAAAATCATCACAAAACGGAGAATGTAAAATATGAGCACAAAAAAAGAAGTTTTGATTTTATGTACCGGAAACAGCTGCCGTTCTATCATGGCTGAAGCACTTGTCAATGCAAAGCTTAGTGATTGTGTTCATGCACAAAGTTCAGGTGTAAAAGCAAGTGGTAAAGTAAATCCTCACGCCCAAGCACTTTTAGAAAAAAAAGGCTACTGGAAGGATGAATACCACTCCAAAGTTATAGAGACAGTTTTAGACACGCCCTTTGATTTGGTCATCACGGTCTGTGACGCTGCAAAAGAGACCTGTCCTATGTTTCCAAAAGCGGTCAAGACCTTACATGTAGGCTTTGCAGACCCAAGCGGCAAGCCCAAAGAAGAGTATGAAAAAACTCTTGATTTAATAGAAGCAGAACTCCTGCCAATCATTACAAACGAATTATGCAAGGAAAAATAATATGAAAATAGAAATACTGGGCACAGGCTGTGCAAAATGTAAAACTTTAGAAGCGGTAGTCAAAGAGGCAGTAGCTAAAAGCGGTAAATTTGTTCAGATAGAAAAAGTAGATGACATCATGAAAATCATGGAGTACAATGTAGTCAGCACTCCGGGTTTGGTGGTTGACGGCAAAGTAGTAAGTACCGGAAAAGTGCTTAGTGTCGATGAAGTTTTAAAACTTATAAACGACTAAAATATGTGGAAAGAGAGCGTTGACTATTTAACAAACAATGTGCTTCATTTAGAAGGGCATCTGGGAGATGCCGTTAACTTTTTCATTTATGATACGGTAAAAATCTGGTTTTTACTTCTGAGTATCATTTTTATCGTATCTTATTTGCGTACACATTTCAATACAGAATATGTCCGTGCACATCTGCAGGGAAAATCAGAACTCTATGGTAATGTTTTAGCTGCTCTTTTTGGTATTATCACCCCTTTTTGCAGCTGTAGTGCCATCCCTCTGTTTTTGGGTTTTATTCAGGCACGCATACCCATCGGTGTAACATTTTCATTTCTTATCAGCGCACCGATGAATAACGAAGTAGCCATTGCTCTACTCTTTGGACTCTTTGGCTGGAAAATCACGGCTATTTACATAGGTTTTGGGCTTTTGGTAGCTATCGTCGGCGGTTTTTTCATCGGGAAAATGGGAATGGAAAAGTACATTTTACTTGATGTCAAACCGATGGAGGGAGAACTTGATGAAGTAAAAATTACGCTGAGCATAAAAGACAGAGCCAAAGAGGCATGGGATTATACACTTGATATTTTTAAACAGATATACCTTTATGTTTTAGTCGGTGTGGGTGTTGGTGCTTTTATTCACGGTTACATTCCGGCTGATTTTATCGCCAAATATGCAGGTGCGGACAATCCTTTTGCCGTTCTCATCGCCGTTGTTATGGGTATTCCGATGTATTCAAATGCAGCGGGTATTATGCCTCTTGTTGAAGTGTTAACAAGTAAAGGTATGCTTTTAGGTACGGCTTTGAGTTTTATGATGGCGGTAACGGCACTGAGTCTGCCTGAAGCATTGATACTCAAAAAGATTTTACATCTGAAGCTTATTGCAACTTTTTTTACCATCGTCGGACTTGGAATTATTGCAATCGGATATTTATTTAATGCAATTTTATCTTAAATAATAAAATTTACTTTAAAACAATACAAGCAAGCAATTTTATAGATTTTTATTAGTAAAAATTAGATAGAATTGGTTTATAAAAATTAAATACAAGGACATATATATGTTAGTAACAAATCCAGCTCCAGATTTTACGGCTACAGCAGTTTTAGCTGACGGTTCAATCGTTGAAGACTTCACTTTAAGTGAAAATTACGGTTCAAAAGGCACAGTTGTATTCTTTTATCCACTAGACTTTACTTTTGTCTGCCCATCGGAAATTATTGCATTTTCTCACAGATATGATGAATTTCAAAAACGTGGTGTAAATGTTGTAGGTGTTTCAGTTGACTCACAATTTTCTCACTTTGCATGGAGAGAAACTCCAGTTGAAAAAGGTGGAATCGGGCGTATCAATTTCCCTCTTGTTGCAGACTTAACAAAAGATATTGCACGTGACTTTGATGTACTTTTAAACAATGCAGTTGCACTTCGCGGTTCATTTTTAATTGATGATAAAGGAATCGTTCGTCATGCAGTAGTAAATGACTTACCACTTGGACGTAATGTTGATGAAATGTTAAGAATGATTGACGCACAGCAATTTACTGACGAGTATGGTGAAGTTTGTCCTGCCGGCTGGCAAAAAGGTGATGAAGGTATGAAAGCAGACGCTGAGGGTGTTGCTGAGTACTTAGCAAAACACGAATCAGAGTTATAACATTAAGGGCAGAGAATCTACTCTCTGTCCAACTTTTCTAAGGCTTTCTCACTCGCCTTATTTGCTCTATCATAATAGCCATCATCCTGATGTGATGCACATCCCGTAAAACTACCAACTACTACCAATATTACCAATATTAAACTTTTATGCAACAACAACTTGATTCCTTCCATTTTTTTTCGCTCTGTATAAAGCTTCATCTACTTTTTTTACTAACTCTTCTCTTGACTCTGGCTCTTCATACTGTGCGACACCTATACTGATTGCAATTTTATATTTTCCATCTATTACAGATGCTTCGACTATCTTTCTAAGTTTTTCAGCAATTACAAAAGCTTCTTCTTTACGTGTATTTTCAAGTATAATAACAAACTCTTCACCACCCCAGCGTCCAAATATATCAGTAGTACGGATATGATTTGAAACCAAGCGACTTAAAGCTTTCAAAACTCTGTCTCCTACATCATGTCCATAAGTATCATTAACGGTCTTAAAGTTATCTATATCAAACATAAATATACAAAAAGTTTCTTTATACCGTTTATATCGCGCTATTTGAATATTTATCGCATCATCTATTTTATATCTGTTATATATCTCGGTTAAACTGTCTATGGTTGCAAGTTTTTTAAGCTTTTTTTCTATTTTAATACGGCTTGTAATATCCGTACTTGTTGCAACAAAATTTTGAATAGTCTTGTTTTCATCAAACAATGGCGTTATTTTCAAATCCGCATAATAGAGTCTGTCATCTTTTGTTTTATCTATAATGACACTTTTATAGTTTTTCCCCGATAAAATAGTCCCCCATAGATTTTTATAAAATTCCTCCGTATGTTTCCCGGATTTGAAAATATTTGTTTTACTGCCTATAAGTTCACTTTTATCATAGCCTGTTTTAACAAGTACAGAATCATTTACGTATTCTATAATGCCGTTTGCATCCGTAATCAAAACCATATCATCTGTCTGTTCTAAGGCTTTTGCAAGCAGATGAACTTTTTTACGTTCTTGTGCTGTTTCTTTATCCAAGTGATGCACTTCATCCTCTAGTTGTTTGTATTTCGTCACATCTTTGTAAAAAACTATTAACTCGCCGGTTGGTAATTTTCTTACACTGTTGTAACGCCAACTATTTACTTTTTCATCTTTGTAGAGTCTTGTATCAAGCTCTCTTGGCTTGCCGTCTTCATAAACTTTTATTAAAATATCAAAAAGCCCAAAAGCTTTTACTCCTGGAAAAGCTTCTGTTATCTTTTTTCCTATCAGTTCATCTTTAGAAATATTTTCAGTTCTCTGGGCATTTTTATTAAAGTCTACAAATACAAAATCATCCTCTTCAAATTTGTAAACAGCAACATTATCAGGAATCTCATCTATCGCAATAGTAATACTTCTGTTCACATTTTGCATCTAAAATCCCCCTTTTTTTCATATATATAAATGATAACTTTTATTTTCTGCTAAAAAGCTTAATTAATACCAATCCCAACTAAGAACTATAAATTTAAACGAACATATTTTAGTATAGT
>CAZDEM010000114.1:0-6657 GCA_964504315.1 uncultured Sulfurimonas sp. | reverse complement strand
CAAATACGGTAAAAGATGATAGTGGCGGTACCGGACCTTCAGAATTAGACATTACTTTTACACTTGATGATGGGACAACAAAGCAAATCACAAGTACCGGTGGTGGAGTTAATGACTCGGCCGCAGTGAACGCAAATAGATATGTTTCAGCGATTAATGCGCAGACTGCCGTAACAGGTATTAGTGCATCATATGATTCAACAGCAAATAAAATAATATTGACAAATGCAAATTCCAGTGCAACAGCTTCTCATAATGTTCAAATTGCTTCTGTGGGAAATGCGAACAGTGGTTTTGTTGCTACAGATGACAGTGTAACAGCATATAGATACCAATATGACCCGACAGGTTCAATAAAAACACCAGGACTTGATAAAACTTTTACAACAATGGCTGATTTACGAGAAGCCATGGAATTGCAGGCTCGCAATGTCGGTGATGGTGACGGTGACGGTACGTCTGATGAAAATAATATATCTGTTAAAATAAACGATCAGGGAAAATTTGAAATTACCAATCCTGGAGGTTCTGATGATGGAGACTATAATATTAGTTTAAATATTACAGCACTAACAACTGACCCGGGTGGTGCTGCCGTGACTGAAAATACACGTTTTACAAGAAATATGGAAGCGCTTAATTCTGTTTTACCGGCTGGTACAACAGGAAAAGCATTTTCACAAAGTTTTAATGCTGCAACACATTCAAGTTCTATAGATATTTTTGATTCACTCGGTTCAAAACATACACTGAGAATGGAATTTAGAAAAGTCTCGGTAAATACTTCAACAGGAAGTACATGGGATATGGTAGTATCAGTTCCAAGTCCTGCAACTATTGATACGATTGCGCCGACAAATGAAAAAACAGGTTCTGTCAGATTTAACAATGACGGTTCACTAGCGACTTATAATCCGCCAAATATTTCATTTTCAGGAAACAACGGTTCAGCTCCAAACCAGCAGGTAGGGCTCTCTTTTGGTACTGCGAACAAGTTTGACGGTATGACAAGTTTTGATTCACGATCATCTACATCGGGAATATCTCAAGATGGTTTTACCGGTGGTGATTTGGTTGGTATCAGAATTGATCAAAGCGGTACTTTAGTCGGTTCGTTCTCAAACGGTCGTTCTTTCGGTTTGGCACAAATCGGTATGGCTAAATTTACAAACAATGAAGGGCTCGCTACTGAGGGTGGAAATGTATATAATCAGACAGCCAATTCTGGTGATCCTATTATTGGAACTGCAGCAACAGCAGGACGAGGATTCATTCAGAGTTCTGCACTTGAAGCATCAAATGTTGACCTCTCACGAGCATTGACTCAGCTTATTATTATTCAGCGTGGTTTTCAGGCAAACGGTAAGACGATTACAACTTCTGACCAACTTCTTCAGACACTTATTGGCTTAAAACAGTAATTTTTTACTGTGCAATTGTGTTTTCAGGGCTTTATTGGCTCTGAAAATATATAATGCTTCTTATGTTTAAAACATTAATTGGTAAATTTACTTTCTTATTTTGGCTTGTATTCTTCTCTATCATAATTCCTGTATATATTGTTTCATTTTCTTATTTTAAAGAGATGATAATTGAAGAAGAGGGGCAAAAGGTTGCATTCTTATTTCGTGGGATAGAACCGTTGCTTGCTTTTCACATCTCTTTTGAGCAAAGAAATAATGTAAAACTTTTGCTAAATAGAATATTGGAACAATATGATATTGCAGAAATACGCTTAAAAGATGCAGACGGAAAAACAATATACGAAAAGAAAAAAAAATTATTACCTCAACGGGCTTTTTATTATGAAGATGTTATAAAAGATCCTTTTAACAATAAAAGTATAGCTTCAATCAAAGTAGAATATTCCAATAAAAATCTGAAAAAACTCTCCGTAAATATACTCTATATGCTGGGTTTTACACTGTTACTCGCTTTGGGAATTTTTTTAATAAGCCTTTTTTTTCTGCGGCGTGATTTATACCTGCTTAAAGTTATATCTAAAGCCTTTTTGCAATATTCACATACAAAAGAGCCGGTCGATGTGAAAGTTGAGAATGCAACGCAAGAAATTCAAATTATTGCTAAAACATCAACTCAAATGATGTATATGATTACTGATTATCTGCATCAATTGGAATCTTTTAACAAAAAACTCGAAGAGAAGGTACAAGAAGAGGTTGCTAAGCAGCATCAACAGGAAAAGCTTATGCTGCATCAATCAAGGCAGGCTGCTATGGGAGAGATGATTGAGTCGATCGCACATCAATGGCGTCAGCCTTTGAATAATATTGGACTGGCAAGCAGTGATTTAGTGATTAAGTATGATCTTGACAAATTGCATGCACAAGAGTTTCACAAGAGAATGGAAGAAATCTCTCATAATATTCAGTATATGTCTGACACTATTGATGATTTTCGTAATTTTTTAAATCCTTCAAGAACAAACAGCTGTTTTACTCCTATACCTTTACTTAAAGAGGTATTAAAAATTGTGGATGCACAATTTAGAAACAACGCTATCCACTGCAGTTTTGATGCACAAACTGAAGCACTCTTTTATGGTGTTGAAAACGAGTTCAAACAGGTAATGCTCATAGTCTTAAACAATGCAAAAGATGCAATTAGGAGCAGACAAGAACGGCATGAAGTTAAAGATGGCGAGATTTCAATAGTGCTCAGGGGTATAGACAAAGATACTGTTTTAGAAATTTGTGATAATGGGGGAGGTATTCCTTCAAAAGTTATGCAAATGATATTTGATCCCTATTTTACGACAAAATCTAAAATTTCAGGAACAGGAATTGGACTGCATATTGCAAAGAATATTATAGAATCGAGGATGAAAGGTTCGATAATGGCTGAAAATAGAGGTGATGGGAGCTGTTTTACCATCAAGTTAAAAAATTATAAAGAGAGTGAAGAATGATAAAAACGATTTTTTTACTGCTGTATGCAGTTTTTGTCAATGCAAATGCCACATTTGATGATTTTAATTTGACGCAGGATCTTCAGGATGTTTCACAAATTGCAACAAAAAGTAAACTTAATATCAGTCAAACACCTTCAGTTGTTTCAGTTTTGCATCCAAAAGAGTTAAAAAAGCTTGGAATTACAACTCTGTATGAGGCACTTTCTACGGTACCTGGTATTGAGCTTTCAATGGGAACAGCTGGAGCAAAGCAGATAAATATGAGAGGAAACAAATCGTTTATACGTGATAAAATCAAACTGATGATTGATGGTGTCGGCATTAACAGCGAGTTGGTGGGAGGGGGATATTTTTACCTTGATATGCCGATAGACCTTATAGAGCGTATAGAAATTATTCGCGGACCAGCCTCTGCATTGTATGGTTCTTTGGCACATGTCGGGGTTATAAATGTTATTACGAAAAGTTTACATCCATCAGAGCATCTTGTCTCCTATACCCGTTCTTCTAAAAACTTTCAAAATCTGACATTTGCCCAATCTGCAAAACAGAACAATATGCATATTGCCCTGGACGGTTACTTTAATAACAATAAAAACAGCCGCACATATAAAAACTATTCTCTTATTACAACACAAGATAAGTTTACCTCTTATGAAAACTACACAGACAAATCACTTGGTTTAAATATAACGTATGATGCTTTGTCATTTAAATCACGATGGCTTGAACATAACACACAGAACTATTATGGTTATGGGGATTGGCCGATTAGTCATGATCCTAAAAAAATTAAAACAAAATCTTTTTTCAGTGAGCTTGCATATGCTCCAAAAATAAATAATGATTTGTCTTTCAATCTAAAAGCCGGTCTGAAATTGTACCAGTTTGGCGGTGTTTCTCGCTATATTCCATACTCAATTATGCCAACACCTCCCTTTCCACAGTATGATTTATTGGGAGGAGGTATTTATAAAGAGCGTACACTCTACAGTGAAGACACTCTTTTGTATAAAACACAATTGAATGAATTTTTGCTCGGGATATATGTTGCAAAAAGTGATGAAACTGATACTGATTACAAGGTGAATAATCCAACTCTTTCAGAAAATATCAATATAGAAGTAAATAATATTGCCAAAGATATTCAAAGAAAACAGTATGCCCTTTATTTTAATGATATTTATCCTCTGATGCCGCGTATTACACTGGATGCAGGTGCAAGATATGATTATTACAGTGACAGTGATGCAGGATTTTCTGCTAAGTTGGCATTATTGTATGCGTATGATGAGGTACAAAATTACAAACTGCTTTATCATCGTTCTTTTCGTGTTCCTTCTTTTTTAGAGCTTTATGGTTCTGCAAGCCCATATTTTGGAAATAAAAACCTTGATTCTGAAATAATTGACACAGTAGAATTAGTGTATCACCGTCAAAACAGTTTTAATGACTGGATAAATGTTAATCTGTATTATTCAAATATGTCAAATTTTATAGGTAGAGACAATAGTTTTCATTTTTATAATGCTGAAGATATAAGTTCATACGGAGCAGAGTTTGAGATGAAATACTCATTGGCTGCAACAATGAATTTGCAAGCAAACTACTCCTATACAAATATGCAGTATATTAATAATACTAAGATGCCTTTTATCTCGAGTCATCTGGCGAATATAATGCTGTTAAAACATTTTACAGCTGACCTTGAGAGTGGAACCCGCATACGCTATGTCGGTGCAAAGCAGAGAGAATCTGCCGATACACGAGAAAAAATAAAAGCAAAAGTTTTTGTTGATCAGACCTTTACGTACTCGTATAAAATGTTGACATTGACAGCATCTGTGAAAAATATTTTTAATGCAACTGCTGTTTATCCTTCAAAGCTTGGAGACGGAGTGACGACAGGGACATATCTTGAAGATTTTCAAAGAGATGGGCGGACATTTTGGTTTAATGTCGAATGGAACCTGCCTTGAGAAAATTTCTATTTCTTCTCTTAGTTGGTTGCAGCGTTGTGTTTGGGTATCAGTATAATAGTGTTATTATAGATATAGAAGCAAAATTATTTCCAAAAATTGCACTTATGGAAAAAAGTGTGCAAAAATCTCCTTCTAAGCATTTGAACATTTGGATTGTTTATAAAAAAATAGACACCAAGGTTGCTAGAAAATTTAAATCTAAAATTGAGATGACATATAAAGCACCTCTGTTGGGCAAAAAAATAATGGTTAATACTGTTTTAATGAGTCAGTATCATAAAATGCAGATACTTCCGGATGCTCTTATTGTGCTTTCATATGCTTCAAAAGAGATGAAAGATATTGCAAAATGGGCGAATGAAAATAAAATAGTCAGTTTTGTTTATGAACCAAAAGATTTGCAATACGGCTTTTTGGGCTCCGTTTATATTGGGCTTTCTGTGAAGCCTTATCTTAATAAAAAAACTATAAAAGAATTTGGATTTGTTTTTACTCCTTATCTATTACAGTTAAGTAAGTTCTGAATTATCTTAAGCATTGTATAATTCTGCTATATATAAATAAGGAAGTACAGTTATGCAATTCTCCGCTCCACTTAAATCAAATTCAAAAAAAATCATGTTGCTTGGCTCCGGTGAACTCGGTAAAGAGGTTATCATAGAAGCACAGCGTTTAGGTCTTGAAACTATTGCAGTTGATCGCTATGAAAATGCTCCGGCTCATCAAGTGGCACACCGCTCACATGTTGTCAATATGCTTGACAAAGATGCTCTTTTAGAAATCATCTATCGTGAAAAACCAGATTATATTTTACCGGAGATTGAAGCTATAAATATAGATGCTCTTTTTGCTGCAGAAGACAGAGGCTACAATGTAATTCCAAATGCAAATGCCGTCAGTAAGACGATGAACAGAAAAAACATCCGTACTTTTGCGGCAGAGGTTTTGGGATTGAAGACAGGTCCGTATAAGTTCGTAACAACACAGGAAGGTATGCTTGAAGCTGCACGCGAACTTGGTTTTCCTTGTGTGATTAAACCTGTGATGAGCTCATCAGGACACGGACAAAGCATAGCAAAGAGTGAAGAAGATATTCCTGCTTCTTGGGAAGAGGCAAAAGAAGCACGCGGTGATGCGAGTGAGTTAATTGTTGAAGCTTTTGTTGATTTTGATTATGAAATTACAATGCTTACAGCTCGTAACGGCAAAGAGACAGTTTTTTGTGAACCTATCGGGCATGAACAGCGCGATGGAGATTATGTGTTTTCATGGCAGCCGATGCAAATGAGTGAAAAAGCAAAACAAAGCGCTCAAAAAATGGCAAAAGAGATAACAGACGGTCTTGGTGGACAAGGGCTTTTTGGTGTTGAACTTTTTATAAAAGGTGATGAAGTTTATTTTTCTGAAGTATCTCCTCGTCCGCATGATACAGGAATGGTAACGCTTATCACGCAAAGTCAAAGTGAATTTGCACTGCACCTTCGTGCTGTATTGGGACTGCCTCTAGGTTTTACTTTTTACGGTGACGGGGCATCTGCGGCATTTAAGAGTGAAAAGCATAATTTTGCTCCTGTGGTTGATGTAGATGAAAGCCTCTTTAGCGAGAACTCATTTGTAAGAGTCTTTGGAAAACCAGAAGCACATAAAGGACGCCGCTTAGCTGTTGCTTTGGTTTTTGACAAAGTAGATGCAGCTTTAGAAAAAGCACGCGAGTTAATAACAAAAATAAAAGATATGTAAATG
>CAZDEM010000113.1:0-6780 GCA_964504315.1 uncultured Sulfurimonas sp. | reverse complement strand
GAACAGTTGTTACGCCTCTTCCTCCCGATAAGTTTGTCGGTTTGACAACTACTGGAAACTGAAGAGTATCTATATTTTTTTTATTTGTATAGGAAAAACCTTTAGGAGTTGAGATATCATTTTTGATGCAAAACTCTTTAAACTTCCATTTGTTATGCAAAAGTTTTGCCGTTTTTACATGATCAAAGTTACCTATTTTTAATTCATTAGCTAAAATAACACAGTTTATATAAGACTGTTCTCCTGAACCTGGAATAAGGTAATCTATCTTTTCCTGATGGATTACCTCTTTAATTTTTTCTAAATTGTTAAAATCGATTTTAAAAAAATCATTTGCATATTGATGTCCTAGATAATCATCTCTATTTGCAAGTGTAATAACGAAATATCCAAGTGCTTGAGACGCTTTTATGAGTGGTATATCTCTATGGCTACCACCAAGAATTAAGATTTTTTGCATAACTCTAAGACCTGCTGCATAATTTTTCCCCCACCATCCCCTAAAATATTTGGATTTGTATGTGCTTTTTTTGAGTGAACTATATCTTTTAGTTTAACTATCCAATCTGTAGTCTGTATGTCGACAAAAGAGGATGCAAGTTTATGTTTTATAAGTTGTTCGATGCCAATTTTTTGATTTTTTGTTATCGCTATAATAATAGTTGGTGTTTTAAAGTAGGCAAGTTCATAAACGCTCATACTTGCTGTAGTAATAGCTAATGAACTCTCTGCCATAGATGTGATTAATTCCTCATCTTTTGGCTGAAAAAGCACTTTTATATCCGGGTAATTCTTTAATTTTTCTACAATCTGTTTATCATTTGATACTATTACTTTTTGTATTTTAAGTGAAACTAGCCCCTGAATGATTTCTAAAGAGAGATTTTTAATATCAGCTCCACCAAGCATTATAAATAACTGTTCTTTTTTTCTCTTTTGTGTAGTTTTTGTAATAGCTTTTCTCAAAGGCAAATAATCTAATCCTAGTAAATAGTGATACTGCTTTTTTGCGTTAGTGTAGAAGAGCTCTTTTGCATCAGGTGCAAAATTTATTATGACTCCTTTAGGATATTCTAAACGAGCATAGTCATCAATATAAACACTAACTTTTGTTGAGTCGGCAATCTCTTTATATATATTAATGTCTGCTTCATAACTATCTATAAAGATGATATCATACTTTTTGTGGAGTGTAAATGTATTCCAAGTAAAGTAATGAATATTAGCAAATTTATAGTCATAGTTAACATCACTATCAAGGAAAAAAGCAGACTCAATTTTGTTAGCAACAAATTCCTCATAAATAGTATATAGTCGGACTAAGTGTCCCATTCCTCGTTTACTTCCAGCTTCAGTAAAAAAGGCGACTTTTATCTGTGACATAATTTAAAATCCACCAATCATTTTCCATGAGAGCAGTGTACCGCGTTTAATGGCTTTGGTGGCTTTGCGATCTTGCACAATTGATATATCTTTAGACTCGATACCACCACCTGGTCGAATACTTTTAAAGTTTATATTTTCAAGTAATGGCTCGTTTTGTGCTATATCTTTTATTGCAATAAGTGAACGTTGGGATCTTTTAGCAATTATAGGAAATGTAACCTCACCAAGTGCAAATTTTACCATCTGTGTGCCTTCAACTATTGCCTTAAGCTCATCTGGAGTTGCGGAGAAGAAGCTATCGGCAGTTTTATACTCCCTATCTAAAATAAAATGTTTTTCAATTATATCTGCTCCAAGAGCAATGGATGCAATTGGTATAGCTGTTCCCAATGTATGATCAGAAAGCCCAACTGGGCACTTAAACAGCTCTTTGAGAAAGGGAATACTTTTAAGATTTATATCTTTTGGGTTAGCTGGGTATTCACTGGTACATTTAAGGATGGCAAATTCACTGTTCTCTTCAAGTAAAACAGCTACAGCATCATTGATTTGTGCTATTGTAGCATTTCCGGTGGAGAGAATGATAGGTTTTTTTGTTTGTGCAATTCTTCTTACCAATGGAAGATCAACTATCTCAGGCGAAGCAATTTTATAAGCTGGCATATCTAACTTCTCTAAAAACTCTACTGCAGAAAAGTCAAAAGGAGATGAAAAAAGTGTGATGCCTACATCTTTGGCAATTTTTTGGAGTTCAGTAGTCCACTCCCATGGCATAGAAGCATTTTTGTAAAGGTCATATAAGTACATCCCCTCCCATGCACCTTTCGCCTCAAATGCACTCTCTTTGCAATTAAGTGTAATGCTGTCTGCACTGTATGTTTGTATCTTTATAGCATCTGCACCTGCTTTTTTTGCTTCAATGATAATCTTTTTTGCAACCTCTATGTCATTGCCATGGTTTGCAGACATCTCTGCTATAATATATGGTTTATAATTTTTTCCAATTTTTCTATTATCTATTTTAAAGTCCATTCTGCTCCCTTTTCTTTTTTTATTATTATATGCTATAACATCCATCTATTTAGCCCTCGTTAGCCATTCTCTGTCGTTTCGATGGGGTAATTTCTATAGATTCTTTTAGCTTTTTTTCTGAATTGTTTTGGATGTTTTTATTTAGTAGATAAAGCTGTTCTGCTCTTTGCCAATCCTCTAAAGTATCTATATCTTGCACGAAATAGCGTGGTAAAATAACCGGAATACTACTTTGTCCAAAAGGGATATCAGTTGCTTTGTTTTGTAGATTTTCCCAGTAAAACTGTCCGGCATCCTGGTAAGCTTCTTCTAGATCTTGAGAACGAGCAGAAAAGTATTGTGGTGTAAACATTTCACATCTATTTTCTTTTGTGATTTTAAAGGTTCGCTGAATGGGAAAAGGCATAGAGGTGACACTTAGTGCCATATGTGCATCAGGATTCTCCTGGAGTTTTTTTAAACCTTCTATGAGAAATTCTGTTTGAAGGAGGGGTGCTGTAGCGTATATAGTACACAAAAACCCATACTTTTCACCTCTAGCTTCTAAGAATGCTAAAGCATGCTGCACAACATCCCCACTTCCGGTAAAGTCATCACTTAAGTTTTCAGGTCGAACAAAAGGAACATCTGCCCCATACGCTCGTGCTATTTTTGCTATTGCTTCATCATCAGTTGAGACAACAACTTTTTCAAAAAGTCCTGAGGCTAAAGCTGTTTCAATAGAGTAAGCAATGAGTGGTTTACCTAGAAAATCTCTGATATTTTTCTTTGGTATGCGCTTACTGCCACCACGGGCAGGGATGATACAGACAGCTTTTGTACCCATTAGAAACTACATCCTCTGTGCGCATATTTATGAATAACATCCAAAAAAGTATCAGCTACATATTTAGCATCTTCCATACTCATGGTTTGATTACATGGTATGGAAATTTCTGAGCGGTAAAAATCATTTGTGACAGGAAGTGAAACTTCACCGAATTTTTCCTTATAAAAGCTGTTTTGGTAGATTGGTTTGTAATGCACTTGAACACCAAGACCACGCTGTTGCAGTTCTGTAAAAATATCCTCTTTAGGGCACTGCAGTTCAGGATTTAATATAACAGGGTAGAGATGGCGTGAACTTGTAGTATTTGCTTCTATTTTTTGCGTTAAAAAAAGTTTTTCATTTTTAAATCGTTCATCAAAATAGCTAGCTATCTCATTGCGTTTGCTTATGAAACGATCAAGTTTTTTTAGTTGAGAAATTCCAAGTGCCGCAGCAACTTCTGTAAGACGATAGTTATACCCCATACTTACCATATCGGAGTTCCAAAGTTTTTTCTTGACAATTCCATGTGAACGAAAAAGTTTTAATTTATTTGCGTAATCTTTATTGTTTGTAAGTACAGCTCCACCTTCACTTGTTGTGATAGGTTTGATTGCATGAAAACTGAAAATTGTCATATCTGAAAATGAACCTATCTTTTTTGAGCCGATACTTGAGCCAAGTGCATGGGCTGCATCTTCTATAACAAGCAGATTATATTTTTTTGCGATTTTCTGGATAGCTTTTATATTAACTGGTTTTCCCGCAAAATGAATAGGAACAATTGCTTTTGTTTTTGGAGTGATGAGTTTTTCTACCCTATTTTCATCTATATTACCATCAAGTTTTATATCACACCAAACAGGGATAGCTCCTAAGTCTACAAACATATTAGAGGTGGAAACAAAACTAATAGCAGAGGTGATTATTTCATCACCTTGCCCAATTCCACATGCATGATAAGCTCCACTCAGCGCAGATGTTGCTGAATTAAAAGCTACTGCATATTTAGCTCCGGTATATTTACATAAGGCAGTTTCAAATTCAAAAACTTTAGGACCTTGTGCCAGTAAATTACTTTTTAAAGTTTCAATGACTGCCTCTATATCATCATCTTCTATGAGTTGCGTAGAGTAACTAAGCATCTATTTTTCTTCATCTTTTGTAAGTTGAATTTTTTCACGGAGTTCTTGATGACTTAACCAAATAGTATTGTCTCGAGAATTATATTCAAAACCCTGTTTTACACTCTTGCCTACTTCATTGAGATTATTTTTTGTATAATCAATTGGTGCTGAAAATGTAATACTTGGCTTAATGACAAAATGGTTGTCAAATTCAAGAGTTAAATGCGAATCATCAAGAGGACACATTACTTCATGAAGTTTCTCTCCTGGACGAATGCCTATGATTTCCTGGGGTAAATCAGGAGCAATTGCTTTTGCCATTTCTGTCATCTTCATAGATGGAATTTTCGGTACAAATATCTCTCCTCCCTGCATTCTTAAAAAGTTTTTTAGTACAAAATCAACACCTTCTTGCAGTGTTATCCAAAAGCGTGTCATATTTGGTTCGGTAATAGGCAGGGAAGTTGTACCATCGGCTATCAGTTTTTCAAAGTATGGAATAACCGAACCTCGAGAACCTAAAACATTTCCATATCTAACAACTGAAAATTTAATATCATGACTTCCTCGTAGATTATTTGCTGCGACAAAGAGTTTATCAGATACAAGTTTTGAAGCACCATATAAATTAGCAGGGGATGCTGCTTTATCCGTTGAAAGAGCAATTGTGTAAGGAACTTCATTGTTAATACAGGCATCTATAATATTTTGGGCACCCATAACATTTGTTTTGATACATTCCATAGGATTGTATTCTGCAATTGGAACATGCTTTAGTGCAGCAGCATGAACAACAAAATCAACGCCATTCATAGCTTTTTCCAAACGAGAGAAGTCTCTTACATCACCTATAAAGTAACGCATACAGCCTGCATTGAATTTTTGTGCCATTTCAAACTGTTTTAGTTCATCGCGTGAATAGATGATTATTTTATTTGGTTTATAATGTTTTAGAATTGTACGAACAAACTGCTTGCCAAAACTGCCAGTACCTCCTGTTATAAGTATAACTTTACCATTAAACATTTAATATCCTAATTTTACATATTTTAGTACTATAGCAAATATAGTGCCATTTGATATAGAATAACAGTAATAATTAATTTATTTATTTCGGAGTTGCTGTTTGTGCATTAATTATTTGTTGCAATGATGAAAATTGTGAATTTAATCTGCTTATCATACCATCATATGCAGTAAATCGTTTTGTCATAATTTCATAACGTGCATCTAGTGATGCTTGGGCACTGAGTTTACTTTCAGATAAATTTTGTGCATCTGTTTTTAGGCTTGTTTCAAATGTGCTTAAGGATTTACCGTAACCGGTATAGCTGTTGAGCTTGTCGTTTATGTTTGTAAAAAGGCCTGTTTTTGTATTGCCATTGCTGTCAACTCCTCCTGTGAAAAATAGTTTTACCGCATCAGGATTTGTAGAAAGTTTCGAATCTAAAACAGTTTTGTCAAAAGTCATTGTTCCATCTCTCGTTAAAGAAATTCCATAATCTACGAGTGATTCACTGCCAATTCTTTGTGTAATGGTTTGTGTAAGATCTTGACTAATAGATTTAACAAACGAGTCGCCATTAAATACGCCTTTAGCACCGGTATCTTTGTTGAAGACTGTCATATCATTGAGGTTCGTAATCAAAGTGTTATAACTGTCCACAAAAAGCTGCATTTCATCAGTAATACTTGTAGTATTTTGTTTGATATTTACATTAGATATATCACCTTCTGCTTTTAGTGATATATTGACGCCCAAAATCAAATCGCTGATATCGTTTGTGTTTCTTGTAATAGAAATCCCATTATATTTGAAACTAGAATCACTTGCATTTTGAATTGTCTGATAGCCAGTCGGGTTTGTAGAAGCATCATATGCTAAGAGCTCATTTTTTAATAATCCGCCACTGTCATTAAGTGTAATAGCTTGATTGGCACCAGTTGTTGCAGAAGTTAATACAAGATTGTAAGCATTAGCACCAGTTTGCAAAACAGAAGCATTAATACTTCCTCCAACTTTATCAGTTATTCCCTGTGCCAAATCTTGAAGAGTTGTTGTTTCATCATAGGGTATTTTATATGTAGTTCCATTTATACTTAAATCTAAAGTTTCCGTTCCATTATAGTCAGCTGCATTGTTAGAACCAACCGTAGTTACATTTTTATCTGCAAAACTACCACTTTGAATAATATCTTTTTTTGCCAAAGTGGTAGTTTCGAGTGTAAACGATTCCACATTCGCACCCGCATCCACTGTAACTTTAGCTTGACCCGTGACATCAACTGTCCTTGCATCAAAAAGAGTGTCGTAACTCAACGCAGAAGCACTTGATTTAAAACTACCCATTAAAGAGCTAAGAAGTTTTTCAGCATCTTGCTGTTGCGTATTGAGGGTTATCTTATCATCTATAGGTTTGATTATTC
>CAZDEM010000112.1:3825-6784 GCA_964504315.1 uncultured Sulfurimonas sp. | reverse complement strand
AAACTAAACCGTAGAGTTTATCTTTTACTTTTACATTGTCAAAATATGCCATTTTTATTCCTTTTTTAAAATAATAACGAAAAATTATCTCATAAGTATTACATTAATTGTAAGCTACTTCTTTTTCAAGACTGAGTGAACCGTCAAAGAGGGTCTGCTCATCATAAGCATTCGCTATAAGCTGCAGTCCGACAGGCATGCCCTCTTTATTTTTCATAATAGGCAGTGAAAGAGCAGGCAGACCGGCAAGGTTCACGCTGATTGTATAAATATCACTTAGATACATCTCCATCGGGTTTGCAAGTTCTCCAAATTTTGGTGCAACACTCGGTGCAACCGGAGAGAGAATTAAGTCAACATCTTCAAATATTTTTGCATATTCATCTTTAATGATATGACGGGTTTTTTGTGCTTTTACATAATAAGCTTCATAATATCCGCTGCTTAAAACAAAGTTACCAAGTAAGATACGGCGCTTCACTTCATCGCCAAAACCTTCGCTTCTTGTTTTAATGTATGTCTCTTCAAGGTTTGCTCCCTCAACACGGTTTCCATAACGAATACCGTCATATCTTCCAAGATTTGTTGTCGCTTCTGCTGTTGCTGTGATATAGTAAGCAGAGATGTCGTATTTTGCATCCATCATCTCTTTTTCAACTATGGTGTGACCTTGCGCTTTGAGTGCATCAATCGCTTTTGCATAGGCTTCTTTTATGTCTTCACTTGCATTTTCAATGTATTTAGGCAGTATGGCAATAGTCAATTTTTTATTCGGGTCAAGTTTGTCACTTACTTTGTCGTCCATCATTGCGTTTGTGGAGTCTTTTTCATCGCTTCCGCTGATAATGTCATACAAAATTGCAGCATCTTCAACATTTTGTGTCATCGGTCCGATTTGATCAAGACTCGATGCATAGGCACCAAGACCATAACGGCTTACACGTCCGTAGGTCGGTTTCATTCCTACTATACCGCAATAAGCAGCAGGCTGGCGGATAGAACCGCCTGTATCAGACCCAAGTGCCGCAATGGCTAGTCCGGCTCCAACGGCAGCAGCAGAACCGCCTGAACTTCCACCCGGAACGCAGTCTGAATTGACAGGATTAAGTGTTTTACCATAGTAGCTTGTCTCAGTGGTAGAACCCATAGCAAATTCATCCATATTAGTACGTCCAAACGGGCTCAGACCAGCATCTAAAAGTTTATTTATAACTGTTGCATTATAAGGGGCGATGTAGCCTTGAAGGATTTTAGAAGCTGATGTTACCGACCACTCTTTGACCTGAATATTGTCTTTGATGGCAATAGGAACACCTTCACCGAGATTGTTTACATCAATGAATGCATTCAAATCTTTGTTGGCTTCTATTTTTGTTTGTAATTCTTCTTTAAATTTGTTTAATTCATCTTTGCTCAGAGAAAGAGCTTCTTTTAATGTAATCACTAACTTTCCTTTTTAAATTTTTGAACAGCGAAAATACCTATGCCGATAACAACAAATATAAGAATTATTGTTGTTATAATGACAGCAGGGCTAACGGGTTGGCTAAAATCAACCATTTACTACGCTTTGACATCTCTCGCAGAGACAATCTTGTGCCTCAGCCTGATATTTCCAGCATCTTGGACATTTGAATTTACTTGCTTTTGCAATAGAAAAAGTGTCTTCATCAACTTTGAAACTGGCAAGAATTTCTTCTTCGGGCTTGTCTTCAAGAATTCCTGAAACTACAAACCAGTCTTCAGCATCCACTCTGTCCATTTCTAATGTTGCTTTAGACTCTGTATAAATGATGAGTTCAAGCGTATTTTTGATGATTTTTTCTTTTTTGAGTTTATCAACTTCTGCGCCGAAACCTTCACGCGCTTTTACCATATATTGGGCATCAAACGGCACTGCAACAGATTCAATTTTTTCATAGGTCATATCAAAAATATCTTGGGCATCACCTTTTATAATTGCAGGTGCATTTTCTACGATTTCATCAGCCGTATAAGTAATAACAGGAGCCATAATTAAAAGCAGTGTTTTTGTAATGATTGCCATTGCACTTTGGCTGGCTCGTCTTCTTTGACTCTCTTTTGCGCTACAGTAAAGATTGTCTTTTGTCATATCTATATACATACCGCTGAGCTCATTGACGATGAAGTTGTTGAGCGTACTCATACCGTTTACAAAGTTATATTCGCTAAATTGTTTATGCACTTCATCAAGCGTGCTTTGCGCAACATTTAAAATCCATTTATCCAAATCACCCATATCTTCATATGGCGTCAATTCTTCTAAATCATTAATGTTTGCAAGCATGATTCTAAATGTATTTCTCAGTTTTCTATAGTTTTCAGAAGTCTGTTTTAAAATACCCTGAGAAATTTTCAAATCACCCTGATAATCAGATGAAGCAACCCATAAACGAAGGATTTCACTTCCGTACTCTTTTAGAACTTTTTCCGGTGCGATAACATTGCCTTTGGACTTAGACATCTTTTCGCCTTTTTCATCTACTGTAAAACCGTGAGTCAGTACACCTTTATAAGGTGCTTTGTGCTCAACCGCAGAAGATAAAAACAGAGATGACTGGAACCAGCCGCGATGCTGGTCAGAACCCTCTACATATAAATCAGCCGGATACTCTCCCGCATCATAATTACGAGATTTTAGGACTGAGTTCCAAGTTGAGCCTGAGTCGAACCATACATCAAGGATGTCTGTGACCTTTTCCAGTTCTTCGGGTTTGTACCCGCTTCCCGGATAAAGAAGCTGTGCAATATCCATAGAATACCATGCATCACTTCCCTGCATTTCAAATATCATTGCTGTAAAGTTGAGAACTTTTTCATCCAAAAGAACTTCACCGGTAGCTTTTACTCTGAAAAATGCGATAGGCACACCCCAGTCACGTTGACGGGAAATACACCAGTCAGGACGGTTTGCCACCATAGAAGTTAAACGGTTTTT
>CAZDEM010000112.1:0-3725 GCA_964504315.1 uncultured Sulfurimonas sp. | reverse complement strand
TCATAACATCCCGTCTCATCAACAGGCATAACAACTTCAAGGTCATATTTTAAACCGACACGGTAATCATCTTCACCGTGACCCGGAGCAGTATGCACACAACCGGTACCGTTGTCAACTAAAACATGCTCACCTAAAACGATGCGAGATTCTCTGCCGTTAAGCGGGTTAAGTGCTGTGAGATTTTCAAGCTCTTTTGCGCTGAAAGTTTTTGCGATTGTTCCGCTTAAAACTCCACTCTCCACTAAAGAGTTGAGAAGTTTTTTTGCTACGATAAATCCATCAGTCGTGAGCACATACTCTTCTTCAGGATTAAGTGAAATACCTGTGTTTGCAGGAATAGTCCAGGGCGTCGTTGTCCAGATAACAGGAGCTGCTTTTGTATCTTTAGAAAGTCCGAGCTTCTCTTTTGCTTCATCGCTGAGTTCAAACGCAACAAAAATAGAGTAGTCTTCTTTGTCTTCATACTCAACTTCGGCTTCGGCAAGTGCAGTTCTTTCAGCCCATGACCAAAACACAGGTTTGCTTCGCTCGATTAAAAGCCCTTTCTTTGCGACACTGCAAAGTGTTCTGAAAATATTTGCTTCAAATTTATAGTCCATCGTCACGTAAGGTTTTTCCCAGTCGGCAATGATTCCAAGCTGTTTAAATTCACCTCTTTGAATATCTACAAATTTTGCGGCATGTTCACGGCAAAGCTTTCTGATCTCAGCCGTTTCAAGCTGCTCTTTTTTCTGCTTTCCGCCAAGTTTTTTCTCAACTTGCTGCTCAATCGGTAGTCCGTGACAATCCCAGCCCGGAGTAAAACGGACAGATTTACCGTTGAAGTAATTATTTTTAATGATAATATCTTTGAGAACTTTGTTCAGTGCATGTCCTATGTGAATATGCCCGTTTGCATACGGAGGACCGTCATGAAGTGTAAAGTGCTCAGCGCCGGCACGTTTTGCCTTCATTTTATGATAAACTTTTTTCTCATCCCAAGCAGCATAACGCTTCGGTTCGTTGTTTATTAAATTGCCTCGCATGGCAAACGTAGTTGTCGGTAAAAGTAGTGTGTCTTTGTAGTCCATCTGTACCCCAAATTGTTTTTAAAAAGTTTTGCATTATACCCTTTATGTGTTTAAAAGCTGATAAAGTGTTATAATAAGCCAAATAAAATTTTTCAAGCAAGGCACCATGCAGTTATGAAAACACATCTTATAATAATAGGCAATAAATTTGTTTATAACACATCATTACAAGAGTATATTTTACGAGATATTGAGAAGAACAGCGGCTTTATAGATAATATAACCTATTTTAAAGATAGCGATAATTCTTTTTTTCTTTATTTGGAAGAAGAACTCAATGCCTCTAACAGACTCATCATTGTTACATGTAAACAAAACTTTTCAACTGTCGGAAAGGTTATATGCACGGCAACAAGTGATAACCAGATATTAAAAGAGGGGATGTTGATACCGCAAAAGGCCTCTTTATTTGAAGAACGTTCATACCTTTTAGAATATCAAAACTCATTTATAAATGTCGTGCAGATAGATGAAGGGCAGAAGATGCCCGAACTGCTGTTGAAAAATGAAGAGATTCGGGCAACTATACATGTGTTTGAAGAAGAAAAATCTACGATCATAACTATTTTAACACCCATCGCACAAACGTATGAAGTCAGTTTTGATGTCACGCAGGAAGTAGAAGGCTGGCAGAGAATTGATGTCACAAGTAATAAGTATGGTGATATTGCAAAGTTTATACATGCTTCAAAAAATCTGCTGCCTAAAAAACTGATAGCCTCTTCAAATATTATTGAGTATGTTATAGAAAGGTTGTCGCATCTCGGTAAAAAAGTAACATTTGCAGAAAGCTGTACGGGTGGGCTGCTGAGTTACTACTTTACAAAGCATAACGGAGCATCGAAGATTTTAGAGGGCAGTCTAGTGACATACTCTAACACGTTAAAAGAAAATTGGCTGGCAGTAGAACATAGTATACTTGAAGAAAACGGTGCGGTAAGCGCTGAGGTTGTCCAAGAGATGAGCGAGGGAGCATTAAATGTGAGCGGAGCTGATTATGCACTCGCAGTAAGCGGCATAGCCGGCGATACCGGAGGAACAGCGCTCAAGCCTGTAGGCACTGTTTATATAAGTGCAAGAAGTAAAACGCATCATGTAGAAAAACATCTTCATTTTCACGGAGACAGAAACTATGTGCAAGACCAGAGTGCCCTTATGGCTATAAAAATGTTGCTTTTACTAGATAAAGAGACTTTTTTCTAAATTTAGGACAAAATATCTTGACAATTAAAATCTATTTGTCTATAATTTCGACCTCTTAAGTATAAGAGGCAAAACGTCTTGTTAGCTCAGCTGGTAGAGCACGTCACTTTTAATGATGTGGCCGATGGTTCGAATCCATCACAGGACACCATTTTTAAACTAAAATAACCTATGCGGTGGTAGTTCAGTTGGTTAGAATACCTGCCTGTCACGCAGGGGGTCGTGGGTTCGAGCCCCATCCACCGCGCCATTTGTTTTTTAGTTTAGATGGGCGCTTAGCTCAGTTGGTAGAGCGCTACCCTTACAAGGTAGATGTCACTGGTTCGAGTCCAGTAGTGCCCACCATTTTTGATTATTTGCACTGAAAATTTAAGTTCACATAGTTTTACTATGCTTCACTGAAATTTATAAGCACAACTAATTCAAAAAGATTTTGTTAACAACCTTTTGTTTTAATGAAAGATAATGACCCTTTCGTCTAGTGGCCAAGGACACTATCACTTCATGGTAGTAACAGAGGTTCAAATCCTTTAGGGGTCGCCATTTTTTAAATTGGTGTTTTAGATTTTAAAATCTAAATTTATGATTTTCTTTTAATCTAGGAAAGACTGAATGAGGAATACATCAAGTATCCGAATGAGGGATTGACGACGAGTAAAATAAAAAGCATTATTTAGGGCGCTTAGCTCAGTTGGTAGAGCGCTACCCTTACAAGGTAGATGTCACTGGTTCGAGTCCAGTAGTGCCCACCATTTTTTGTTTATTTGCACCGAAGCTTTCAGCTCACATAGTTTTACTATGCTTCGCTAAAACCTTAGGCACAACTAAATCAAAAAAACATATTATTAATTATAAAATTCTTGATTTTTGTTTTAATCAAGGCAGGTTCTTGAGTGAATGAGAAGCATAGTTAAACTATGTGACGATTGAGCGAAAGGTTCTAACGCCGAGTAAAGCAAAAAGCATAATTTTAGAGTGCGGTGGTAGTTCAGTTGGTTAGAATACCTGCCTGTCACGCAGGGGGTCGTGGGTTCGAGCCCCATCCACCGCGCCACTCTCTTTTTAAAACTTCAAACATTTAACTTATTCCATTAAAACTTAAAATATTGTGATAAAATACTTTAGGGCATCTCTAAAAACCCTAGTAATTCTCAGAGGGAAGAAAAAAAGATGAAATTGTGCAAAATCTTTTTTGAAGCGTAGCCGTAGCTACGGTGATGAAAAGTTTAGTGCAAGTTCGCTTTTTTTATCCCTCCCTTCGGGCTCTACAGAGGAGCATACACTCTGCGTTACTCTTTTTCGCCTTAGCTATGGCTAGGGCTTCAAAAGAGTGCCTTGATTGTAAACTCCTCTGTAAAGCTGAGTTTTACTAGGGTTTTTAGAGATGCCCTTTATTCATTTAAAGGTTGTTTTTTGGCATATTCAGAATCAGATACTCGTTCAAAACTC
>CAZDEM010000111.1:0-6853 GCA_964504315.1 uncultured Sulfurimonas sp. | reverse complement strand
GTTTTGATACAATGTTTTTTATAAAAAATTTAACTTCTAGAGAGGAAAATTATTAATGAGTAGATTGAGAAAATATATACTCAGTAACTTTTCATCTCTGTTTATGTCGATGTTTATGCCCTTGTTTGTTATAGCGTCGGTTATATTTTTAATCAAATTATCAACTTATACAGCAGTTATACAGCTAAGTATTTGGGAAATGGGAAAATTATATCTGTTTATTTTACCACAAATCATTTTCTATACTCTGCCCGTTACATTTTTCATAGCAGCCACACTCTCATTATTCAAACTTTCAAATGACAACGAAATTATTGTTCTTTTTGCACTGGGAATAAAACCAGGATTTATAATAAAAACATTTTTCAAACCTGCCTTTATTCTCACTATTTTGTTAGCTTTTAATTTTTTAATTGTATCTCCTCATACAACAGTTCTATCCAAAAACTTTTTGTCTTATAAAAAAAGTGAAGCAAAATTCAATCTTGCTGCAAGTGAATTTGGAAACAGTTTTGGTGACTGGCTTTTATATATTGGAGCAAAAAATGACGATGGAACTTTTTCAAAAGTATTTTTATTTAATAAAAAACAAAAAGAAGAAATTCTTATAGCGGCAAAAAGAGCAAAGGTTATAAATGATTCTGGAATTTTAAGACTCAAACTCATGGATGGTGAGGGGTACAGCTACTCAAAAGAAAAATTTTCCCAAGTTAATTTTAAAACAATGCTGATAAATGATACACTCAAAACAGATTTAACAAACTATAAACAACCACTGCAGTACTGGCTCTCAAAAGAAAATGCAGAAGGAAAAAAATATGTACTAATTCGAAATACTTTAATAAGTCTTTTCCCTATTATTACGCTTTTTTTGGTTACTGTTATTGGCATAGTACAGGTCAGACATCAGAAATCAAATGTTTATTTATATATATTTTTAACAATTGTACTATATTACGGAATAACTGCTGGTTTAAATAAAACATTTCATTATTACACCATACCAATGGTTTTATTTTCATGGTTGATTATTACTTATATTCTATATAGAAAAAAAATTACAAGTAAATTTTAACAATAGTTCAAAGCTTGCATCTCTGGCTCTTACCTGAACCTATGTGCAAACTTTTTTATACTCTAGGTTACTCACCTAATTCTGATATAATCGCCTTTTCTACATCAGCAATATCAGCAGTACCGTCAACCGTTATGTATTTTAAGTTAGGACTCTTCTTCGCCAACTCTTTATAGTAACCTATTAACGGTTCAGTTTGTTCATGGTAAACTTTTAGACGGTCAAGAACCACTGCTTCTTTGTCATCATCGCGTTGCACTAAATCTTCACCCGTTTCATCATCTTTACCTTCAATTTTTGGCGGGTTGTAAATTATATGATATGTTCTACCGCTTGCCAAGTGTGCACGTCGTCCTGACATACGTTTTACAATCTCTTCATCAGCAACATCTATCTCTATAATTGCATCAATCTCAATGCCTGCATTAGTAACTGCATCTGCTTGAGGCAGTGTACGAGGGAAACCGTCTAAGAGGTAGCCATTTTTACAGTCATCCTGTGCAATTCTGTCTTTTACAAGCCCGATGATAATATCATCTGTTACAAGTTGTCCCGCATCCATAGCAGCTTTTGCCATTTTACCCATCTCTGTACCGGCTTTAATCGCAGCACGGAGCATATCCCCTGTAGAGATTTGAGGGATGTTATACTTCTTAGTTAAAAATTGTGCTTGCGTACCTTTTCCGGCACCTGGAGCGCCTAAAAGAATTATTCTCATACTTTTCTTCCTTTAATTTATTGTTGAAATTATATACAAATGAATTTAATTTTAGCTATAAACTACTCTTCTTCTACGAACCCAAATTCTTCTTCAGCTTCACCTTCTTGCGCGGACAATATATCATCAACAAGTTCTTTTGCTTCTTCTTCTTCCATATCACCGTTCTTTATATCTTCTACGACATCTTCCAAATCAGATTTAAACTCACGAAGTTCTTCAATTTCTTCTTTTGCATCTTGTGTTGCTTCTTTATTTCCAGCTATTTCTTCAAAAATTTCGTCTAATCTATCTGTGATATCTGGAATAACACTTTTTGTAAGTAACTCTTCTAATTTTGCTATATATGACATTTCCTGTCCTTATTAATTATTTATGAAATAATACTATAATTATGCCAAAAAGTGATACTATGAATTTTTATGCAGTAATAATAGGAACAGAAATCCTTAACGGTAGACGTGTTGATAAACATTTTGAGTTTCTTAAAAATGAGCTTGCAAAATATGGGCATGAGCTCTTTGGCTCTTTTGTGATAAAAGACGATACCGAACTTATGAAACGTACATATACAATGATAAAGGAAGATAAAAGTGCAGTAATGTTTTCTTTTGGAGGTATCGGTTCTACGCCAGATGACCTAACAAGAGAAGTAGCATCTGTAGTTTTTCGAAATTCTAAACCAGCAACTCATGAAAAGTTCAAACATGATATTATAGAAAAATTTGGCGATGAGGCATTTCCACACCGAATTCATATGGCAGATTTGCCGCCAAATGCAAAACTGTTGCATAATCCAGTAAATAATATGTCCGGATTTTCTTTAGATGACAGATTCTTTTTTACACCAGGTTTTCCATCAATGTCTCACCCAATGATAAGTCAAGTAATTAAAAAATACTTTAACAAATCTAAACAAAAATACAGATATACATTAAAAGCAAAAACAAGTGAAAATACACTGATAGACCTTATGAAACAGCTTCCAAAGAGTGTCGAGCTTTCTTCTTTACCCATTTTTATAGATAAAAAACCAAACGTAGAACTCTCTCTTAGCGGACCAAACAATGAAGAAGTCAGAAAATATTTTGATATGTTCAAAAAAGAGTTAACTCACAAAAATATACCATTTACATTAACATAAATTTTTTCTCGCCGATTTAGTTAAGTGCCTGACATAAATAAATGACATATTAAACAACATTCAAAAGGTTTAGATTCAAGGCAAATTTTATTTGGCGATACTAGTATCGTTGAATGAAGTTTAACGCAGAAGATAAGCCTTTTGAATGTTGCCCTTCGGGTGAAAAAGGAAAAGAAAATCTACTGCGTTGAAACTCCTTGAAGCTACTAGTAGCTCCTGCGGAGTTTTGTCTTGTATCTTCAATTTTCTTTTTTCATTCAATTATGTCATTTATTTATGTCAGGCACTTATATCATAAGTCAAGGAATTTTATCATGTTAGTTTGGTTATTGGTACTTTTATTGCTTTTTAGTTTTATATATGTTGTTTATCGTATGACTTTCACATCTCATAAAAATGAGTTTAAAGAAGAAGAGGAACATCATTACACTTTTAAAATATAAAGAGAAAATAACACCATGGCATTAATAATGAATAATCATGTCTTCAAAGGTCACCGAACTTTGCTTGGCAATAAATTTGTAACATATAGAGAACTTGACTTACCTATCCGAGCTGACATATACAAACACTCCAAAAATGGTTTTGATTGGGGGAACACATCAAAAGGAGCTTTGCAGCTTGCTTTTGCAATACTTTATCAACTTAGCAATAAAGAAACTTCAACAAAATATGCAGAGCAGTTTTGTGAAGATATTGTCAAAAAACTCAATTCTCGCGATTGGATTCTAAAAGCATCTGAGGTCCTTTCTTGGATAGAGCACAATTGTGAAACAGTAGAACAACAAAAATTGTCCAAACCAACAAAATTACAACCTGTAAACAAAAAAATCAAAAAGAACAAATCAAATATTGTTAAAGATATTTGTCAAGAACTCAATATTACACAAAAACAACTTGCCCAAGTCCTTGAAGTGCCAGAAGGCACAGTCAGTAGTTGGGCCGTGAAAAATGAGATTCCTAGACTTGGAAAAAAAGCAATAGAGTTTTATATACAAAATACAAAAAATCAAAAAATCGTTGATAGCTACAGAAGTTTTATAGAACTTCTGCAGGCATCATAAAAGGATACAATTGAAACCTAAAGATGAAGTAACAAGAAGTCTGTTAATTGATAAAAGCACATGGGATGAGGCAATGAAGTACTCACGTAACCGCTATAAAATGAGCCTCAGTAAAGTTGTCGAATCTCTACTGCAAGAATGGCTGACAAAAGAGAAAAGAAAGCCTTTGGACAACACTAAACAAGGAAAATTTTTCGAGTAGGTGTTATCTGGCATATCCTCTGTTTTTTGGGGCATTCTCATCATAATCAAAAAGTTCCAAGATACTTTTTTTGTTCATTTTTCTTGCAAAGTCTATGGCGCTGAAACCTTTTGAATCTCTCGCATTTTGGTCAGCTCCATTTTCTAAAAGAATTTTTGTTATTTCTATTCTTCCATAACATGCTGCCCCCATTAAGGCTGTAAAACCACTTTTCCTTGTTGTATCATTAACATCTTTGCCATGCTCTATCAAGTAGTTCACCATATCTGCATTATCATAAGTAATTGCTATATCAAAAACACTCACACCCTCATCATCAACATCAAAAATATCAGCACCATTTTCTATTAAAAGCATTAATGTCTCTTTTTCACATCCTGCTCTTAAAGCACAGGCAAGCACTGATTCTCCGACTTCATTCGTTTCTGATATATCAGCACCGTTTTTAAGATATTTTTTTATACCAAGATAATCATCATTTTTTAATAGTTCAAGCCACGTATTCACAATATTCTCTTTTTATTTTATTATATACTAAACTTCGTTAGTAGTTTTTAAGTATAATTGCAAAACAAATTAATTAAGCGAGAATTCAATGGAAGTTATTCAAACAGCAGATGCTTTTAAAGCATTGGTAGAAAATATAAAATCAACAACAAAAGGCTATAAGGACCCTTTAGCTTTTGGTATAGCAAGAGTGGACTTAGGACAGTTAAATGTAGATAAATCTCTTCAGGCAACATATCCAATTATCAACTGGGATGAAAATTTCGGCAGTGCAGCAATTTTCATTCAGGCACTTGCAGACCAAGGCATTGAAATAGACTTTACACAAAATGAAGTAGTATGTAATATTAATTTACAATTTTTAAAAGATTGTTTAAATGCTTTTACTCCTTACTCAGATGAAGCACATGGCGATGCTCATAAGAATATTCAGGTCATTTCAGCGCTTTATTCTCAAATCATAAACAATGGAAGTCTTGAAGGTGAATTTAAAATATGCTTTATTTTTGAAGATGCACCTTGTGAAAGTGTTGAAGCAACTTACCTGAAGCTTTATGCAATTTCTTTAGCAAAAGTAGGACTACGTGAAATTAATCTTAATGGTGCTTTTGGTGCATTACCAAATGTTGCATGGTCAAACGGTCAACCGATAGAGCTTGATTATTTAAGAGAATTTGAAATAGAATTAAAACTTGCGAATGAATATCCACATATTGATTTTGTAGATAAATTTCCAAGATTCCTTCAGCACATTATTCCAGCTGACAATACTCGTATATTAGAGACTTCCAAAGTTCGTTTTGGTGCGCAACTTGCAGCTGGAACAACAGTAATGCCTGGTGCTTCATATATCAACTTTAATGCTGGAACTACCGGTGTTTCTATGGTTGAAGGTCGTATTTCATCTTCTGCAATTGTTGGAGACGGTTCTGATGTCGGCGGTGGTGCTTCAATTCTCGGTGTATTAAGCGGTACAGACGGTAACCCGATTTCAATAGGTAAAAACTGCCTATTAGGCGCAAACTCTGTTTGTGGTATTCCTTTAGGCGATGGCTGTATTATAGATGCAGGTCTGGCAATTCTTGAAGGTACAAAAATCGGTATTTATGCTTCCGAACTTGAAAAAATTAGAGAAGTAAATACAGGTATTACTATAGAGGGTGAAATTTTCAAAGCGAAACAATTGTCTTTCTTTAACGGTCTTCACTTTAGACAAAATTCTTTAAATGGTGAGATTACTGCATCTCGTTCAAAAAGAGAAATCAAACTAAACTCTGAACTACACTAACTAAAAACAGGTATTGGAGAAACTCTTCAGTACCTGTTTTTACTCTACTTACACTTCGCTAACAAATTTTAGACATAATTCTTCTATAACTTTTAAGGGAAAAAATAATGAAAAAAATAATAATCGGATTATCACTTATTGCCTCTACAATACTTTTTGGTGCACAAAACAACAGCTATACAACACAGTTTTTAGAGACGGCAGTTGAAGATGCATATGACATTCATAATACTTTTAAAAGTAAAATGGATAAAATACTCAATAGCGATGAGGCTTTAGAAGAATACTCCAAAGAAGTAACAAACTTGGAATCAAAAGTTGCAGTTTTTTTAGAAAATAAAGCAAATGAATTTTCTTCTAAAGAAGATGCCCAAAAAGCCTTAGATGATTTACAACAATTAAGTACACAAACCACAGTTTTAGCTAAAACAACTGCTTACTTGGCATCGCATCAGGCTGATAATGCAAATGAAAGTTACAACAATACAATTCAAACCACTTCAAAAACAATACTTAGACTTTCTGATGATATTGGTTTAATGGCAGATAGAATTGGTGAAATGGCTGATAGAATTGGTGTTATGGCTGATAGAATAGTTAAAACACAGGAAATTCAATCTAAGAACTATAATGCAACACTGCAACTAGCTAAATATACTATGGATTTAGCTTCTAATCAAGTTGATTCTACAAGAAATATGTCAACAGGTAATAATATGAACTCAATGCCTAATAACAGTAATATGCAACAAGGCACGATAAACATGCACTAATAGCTTTATGCTATAATATAAAATGCTAAGCCTTTTTATAAAGAAAAACTTAAAAACCAAGGAAAGTAAAAAATAGACATCA
>CAZDEM010000110.1:0-6909 GCA_964504315.1 uncultured Sulfurimonas sp. | reverse complement strand
GCTTATGAATGAACCGGGACGCTATGTCTATACAAATTTGGATTTTAAATTCTAATCAGTAGTTTTTCCCGAAGCGATACTATCGCTTCGGCTTCCCTTCATCTTCTTCTCCAAATGTTCGCACAAGTCCATCAACAAGCTCTTTTTTCTCTTTCTGAGTAAGCCATGCTTCTGGGTGTAACGGTAAATAAACGAGTGGAGGCATCTCTCCCTCACGTAATTCCTTTGCTGATTCATCACCTTTATTCTTTTTTTGATGAAGCCAATTAGAGATATTAAAATGTTCTCTTCCTTCATCCACATCATGCTGTACTAGCCAAGAAACTGGAGCTATATTACTGTAAAACGGCCATTTTGTTTCATTTGAGTGGCAATTACCGCATGCCCGCATAAAAAGCTCACGTGTTTTTTGACTATCCCATTGTGGTTCATTGACCACCTTCGGATTTGTATGGACTTTACCATATGGAATAAACTGAATAACCAGACCCAATACAATTACAGATACCGTTATTGTTTTTATCTTTGCCATAAACTACTCCTTTTTTATACTATCATAACGTACTGTGTATTAAGCTATCGTTAACATTCACTTAACATTGATTCTATAGAATATGGATAGTGTTAATAAGGAATGATTTTTGCTTGCTAACACAATAATTTAAGGAAAGGATTTACTATGAATGTAAATGCAAGTGGTTCGATACAGCAAATGTACGGTTCTGCTGGAGGGCAAGGAAAAGGTGGCATGAAAGATATTATGCAAAATCTTTCATCCGAAGATAAAAGTGCTTTAAAAGAGAAAATGAGCTCACTCTCTCAAGCAGACAAGCAATCAATGATGTCTCAAATGAAACAAGTTGACGCGACCTCTATGAGTAGTGCTGATTATACTCAAACACTTTTAGATATGATTGACCAGTCTCAACCAAAACAATCTACTTCGACTGCATTTGGCTTTTCTGTCTATGCATAAGGTTTATTTTTTTTAAGCTATGTAGGGATTTTACAATCCCTTCATATTTATTATTTCATTCCTTTCCCTATACCCATTCCGTGCCCTTTTTCACCATTTTTTATGGAGTCGATGATTGTCGCTTTTGCCTGACTTCCTTCAAACCGCATATTACACTTGGCTATTCCTGCAAATGCAGGTGCTGCTTTTTAAATATTTCGTATTATATAAACTCTCTATTAGTCCAATCTTAACATTCTTCTAATGTAGATTCGTTATGATAAAAACTTTTAATAAGGAAGGAGTTTTAGTAAAATGAATAAATTTTTATTCTTCTATGTTACATGTTTGTTTTTTGGTGTATCGCTTGAAGCCATTAGTTTAAATCAACTCATAAAAGAGAGTCTGCAAAAAAGTGTTACTGTAAAAAAGAGTGAAGCAGAAGTAGAACTGAACCGTGCGCAACGTGAAGAAAATCATGCTGAACAATATGGTAGTATCAATCTTGTTGGGAGCTACACACACTTCAATCTTCCTCGAACGCTGGCCCCTTTAACACCGGCTAGTATTTTAAATGATCCCACCTCCGTTCCGACAACAAAAGACCTTTTTTCAACAGGGCTTAACTACTCAGTAGCACTTTTTACAGGTTTTGCACAGACAAGAGCTGTGGAGATGGATTCAATTGCCCAAGAGATGGCAAAAAGTAAATTATTGTTAACAAAAGAGCAACTCGTATACAATATCTCATCTCTCTATCTTTCTATATTGGCACTGCAAGATATCTATGATGCACAAATAAAACATGTTCAAGCATTGGAAAAACTGACAAATATCATAGAAGAAGAGGTCAAACTTGGAAAAAAAGCTCAAATAGATCTTCTCAAAACACAAAAAGACCTCTATTCAAATGTTGCTTATGCCCAAACGCTGCAAACAAATATTGCAATAACAAAAGCCACTTTGGCAAGTTTAAGTGCAAAAGAGTCGATTAATGAGTTACAAAGTGTCAATATTAATGTTGTCAAACCATATGAATCTTTAGAAGATCTTTTCGATCATATCAACTCACTGCAGAAGGTTACCATTGCACAAATGAATGTTCGCAAAACAACAAAAGGAGTACAAAAGAGTAAAGCACTCTACTATCCGCAAGTGGGTTTGGACACCTATTACGGTTTTAATTATGGAAGCAATGATGCCTCCAACAAATATGCTGGCGATTTTAACTCCCAAGAGACATGGCAGGTGGCATTCAATGCCAAATGGGCACTTTTTGATTTTGGTAAACGAAGTGCTGCAATACAAAAAGCAGAGATTAACAAAATTAATGCCACTCTTCAAAAACAACAAACTGTTTTAGATTTGCGTAAAGACCTCACAAAAGCGTTTGAGCAGATAAAATCTGCCTATGTCAACTACAAAAGTATGCAAAAACAGCTTGATCTGGCACAAAAAAGTGAAACGATAGAGAGGGTTCGCTACGAAAACAGTGCTGCTACAATAAATGATCTTTTATTAGCTGTTTCTCAAACACAGCTTGCAAAATCAAAACTCACAGAGAGTAAATACAACTATGCAAAAGGAAAATACTATATGGATTATCTACTGGAAAGAGGAGTCAAATAATGTCAAAGAAAAAGATAATTACGGTTATATTTTTAATTTTATCAGTTATTTTATTACTCAACGGAAAAGCACTTTTAGACAAAAGAAAAAAAGCTGTAGCAGAGCAAAAGACTCCAAGCAAACATATACTCAATGTCTCTTTGGTAAAAGCAAAAGCAGATACATTGGAAGAAAAAGTTTCTTTTTTAGCAACAGTTCTTTCAAAACGAACCATAATTCTCTCCACAAAGTTGATAGCTTATATAGAAAAAGTGAATGTGAAAGAGGCACAGTTTGTAAAAAAAGGTGATATTTTAGTAGATATAGACTCCTATGAAATACAATCAAATATAAAAGCTCTGAATGCGACACTTACAGCACAGGCTGATGATATACTTTTAGCACAACAGAACTATGAACGCAATGTAAAACTTTATAAAGTGGGTGGACTCGCACAAGAGAGACTCCATGCTTCAGAGGTTGCTTTGAAGTTAAAAGAAGCAGCTTATAAAAATACACAAGAAAAAATAGAACAATTACAACATCAACGCAGTTACCTTAGCATTAAAGCACCTTTTGACGGTCTTATCGATGCTGTAATACTCCATGAAGGAGACCTCGCCGCTGCTAACAAACCAATTATAAAAATGAGTCAAAAAGCACAGAAACTACTCTTTTCATACGCACCTCATAAATATCACAATATTCAAAAAGGCAAAGTTGTATTACTGGATGATACAAAAATCGGTGTTGTCAGTGCAGTCTATCCCAGTGCCCAAAATGGATTAAGAACTGCAGAAGTCGCACTCAACCAAGAGCTTTCTCTGCCAATTGGCAGTGCTGTTACCATTGAGGTTCTCACAGAAAAAAAAGGGGGATGGCTAGTCCCAAGCACAACTATTTTACATAAAAAAGATGGCAACTATGTCATGGTTTATGAAAATAAAAAATTCCATCCAAAAAAAGTTGATATTCTTTTAAAAAATAAAAATCAAGTTCTCTTGGCTGTTTCACCCAAAGCTCCTCTTGCCAATGCTTCAGAAGTCAAACTTGCACTTCTTTCAAGCTATGGTGATGTTGTAATTGTCGGAGAGGAATAATAATGGAGAAGCAAAATATCAGCTGGGTTGAGAGAGTTTTACGAAAACCGCATATTATTCTCTCTTTTCTTGCACTTTTTGTTATGTCAGGAATATTTGGCTATAACAAGATTCACAGAAATCTTTTTCCAAACTCCAACTACCCTGAAGTAGCCATCATCATCGTTGAACCCGGAAGTTCGGCACAGACCATGGCAAGCAATATTGCCGTTCCTGTTGAAGAAGAACTTTATGCACTTGACCAGATACGAAGAGCCTACTCTACAACGATTGATGAAGTTACCGTTATTCGTGCAGAGTTTGAGTACACAAAAGATGTTGATAATGCAGTAAATGATGTAACAAATGCTCTCTCAAAGATTCGCTCAAAACTTCCAAAAGATATAAAAGAGCCACAAATCATAAAAATAACAGAAACGACAGCACCTGTGCTTGTTGTTGCGGCATCTCCCAAGAACGAAAGCAAAATGTCCCTTGAAGATGTAAGAGATTTTGTCTCCACAGAACTCAAACATACTCTTTTGCGCACAAATGGCGTTGCCAATGTTGATATTTTCGGCGGTTATGAAAAAGAGCTGCAAATTATTATCGATAAAAAAAAGCTCGATACCCTGCATCTGAGTTTGGCAGAGGTGATTGCAACGATAGAAAAAAATGATAACGATTATGCCATCGGATTTATAAATAATGAAGAAAATCGCTATCTTTTAACTGCCAAAGGGAAACGAAACCAGGTTGAACAACTCAAAAATCTCTCTGTTACACCGGAGATAAAACTTTGTGATATCGCACATATTTATTTTGGCCACTATGAAAATACAGCATCTTATTTCGGAAATGGTAAAGAAGCTATTGCACTCTCTATACAACGTTCACAGACTGCCGATGTAATTCAGACTATTAACAAAGTAGAAAAAATTATCGACAATTTTAAAAAACGCTATCCTGAGATAAGTTTTGAAGTAAGCGATACACAAAAAGATACAATCCAGCAGAGCATAAATAACATGTTCGAGTCACTGCGTGATGCTATTGTAATGTCAACAATCGTTGTATTTCTCTTTTTGGCAAGCTTCCGTCAGATTTTAGTTGTACTTGTTACCATCCCTCTTGTCTACGCTTCTACTATAGCATTAATGTGGCTTGTGGGCATTGATTTTAATGTTGTTACTCTTACAGCTATTATTCTTGCACTTGGTCTACTGCTTGATGATACAGTCGTTGTGATGGAAAATATAGAGCGGCATTACAAAGAACTTGGTAAGCCGATAGAGCGTGCTGTTTTTGAAGGAACAAAAGAGATAATGTTTGCAGATTTTTCCGGAACAGTAACAACCATGATAGCACTTGCTCCTATGCTTTTTGTCGGTGGTTATCCGCAGACGGTCTTTGCACCGCTTGTAGGCACCCTTCTTTTAGCACTGATTTCCTCTTATGTAATCTCTATTGTAGCAGTACCGCTGCTTTCATTACATATTTTAGCAATTAATAACCCGCTTCTTTTAAAATCAGAGGCACTTTTTCACCTTGTAATCGGTCGTGCAAATGATTATATTCAAGGCTTTTTTGCCAACATCGTTCGTGCCATCACAGCTTCAAAACTTCTCGGTTTCGTGTCAGTTGCCGTTTTATTGGCACTTTTTGTCACTTCTGTCAAACTTGTTATGCCTGTTGTCGGGCAAGAGCTTATGCCGCCTATGGATACAGGGGGTGTAAATATAGACATCACAACAGATGCGAATTTACCGATACAAAAGAGTGAAGCTCTCATGGAACAGGTAAATGCCATCATAAAAAAAGAGGGAAAACTGCTGAGAATCTCCGGAAGTATCGGCTCAGAAGCTGGTATTTTAAGTATAGGTTCCGGTTCTGGCATCGATCATCTCAAAATTGTTGCGACCTATGTTGACAGACACCATAGAAAAAAAACTATTTGGAATATCGCAAAAAATCTTCGCACCAAAATTTCTAGGCTTAAAAATGTCAAATATCTTGATGTAACCCCTTATGGAGCAACGGCACTTGCAAGTATTCGTGCAACAGTAGATGCCAAACTCAGTTCTTCAAACATCTCACTTTTACAAAAGGCAGCAAAAGAGGTGCAAAATGCTCTCTCACATACAAAAGGTGTTGTATCAACATCAACAACATGGGATCAAGACAAAGTGCTCTATGCTTTAAATATTGATGAAGCACAGGCACTTCACTATGGACTTAAAAATTCTGACATAGTTGCACAACTGCAACTGGCACTGCGCGGTGCACCGGTTGCCAGTTTTACCAAAGAAAACAGTACGGATTATACTGTTCGGGTCTGGTTGAAAAAAGATGAGATAGACTATTTAAATACGATTATGCATACACTGATTACAACAAAAACAGGAAAAATCCCTCTCAATAAAATTGCAACCATTCAAGAGCATAAAGAGCCAAGTCTTATAACACGTGAGGGACTTGAATATACACTTGAAGTCTATGGTGACAGAGAAAAAGCTGCTGTTTCACATATTATGCAAAGTTTCAACAAACAACTAAGGTCTGTTAAACTTCCTGATGGCGTAACTTTAGAGCAAATTGGTGATATTAAACAGTTTAATGCCTCAGCACAGCGTATGATAGGGGCTATTATTGCTGCAGTTGTTTTAATATTCTTCTCACTTATTGTAATGTTCGGAAATGCAAAAATATCGTTAATGATTTTATTTTCCATCCCTTTGACTATTATCGGTGCTGCTTGGACGATGCTAGCCATTGGATATCATACATCTATGCCTGCGATGATGGGCTTTATGCTTCTATCCGGTATTATTGTAAATAACGCTATTTTACTTATTCATTTTGCACTTGATCAGATAAAGGCAGGTGTAAACAAACGCGATGCAATGCTTGAGGCAATAAAAATAAGAACAAGACCCGTTCTGATGACGGCATTTGCAGTCTCTGTCGGGATGTTACCGGTTGCACAGGGAACAGCTATAGGGCTTGAAAGACTTGCACCATTGGGCGCCGTTGCCATTGGAGGGCTTATTGTTGGGACTTTCATGACGCTTGTTTTCATTCCTGTTATTTTTATCTGGAGTGTAAAAGAAAAAAACACCTAAGTTTTCCTGAATTTAAAAGAAATATTAACTTTGAAAATGAATCAGCCATAATACTAAAGCACTTTTTCATCAAAAAAAAGCTAAAATCATTTTATGATAAAAAGATACCCTACTAAAAAAATATTTGTCGGTGATGTGGCTGTCG
>CAZDEM010000109.1:1896-6934 GCA_964504315.1 uncultured Sulfurimonas sp. | reverse complement strand
CAACAAGTTATTATGATCCAAAAATATTTCTTTATATTGTTTTTTTAGGTATTTTACCAAGTTTTTTTATATCAAGAATAAAAATTGAAAAAGCAAAAAGAGTGCGTTTAATAGCCTATGCATTGAGCACAGCAGTTATTGGTGTTCTTATTATGTATTTAAATTCAACTACATGGCTTTGGCTAGATAAAAATGCTAAGATGCTTGGTGGTCTGGCTATGCCCTGGTCTTATTCAATAAATGCAATAAGGTACAAGGTAAAAGAACTTAAACAATCTAAAAAACAGATATTACTTCCAGATGCAAAATTTTTAAATAATAATAAAATGATAGTAGTTTTGGTAATAGGCGAATCTGCAAGAGCGGCTGATTTCTCTTTATATGGATATAAAAGAGAAACAAATCCACAGCTTAAAAAGCAAGATATACTTGTATTAAAAAACTCTACTTCTACAGCGACATATACAACCGCATCCGTTCATAGTATGCTTTCTTATACCGGTTCAGATTCAGACTCATATGAGCCGCTTCCAAACTACTTACAAAGAGAAGGCGTAGATGTAATATGGAGAACAAAAAACTGGGGAGCACCACCACTGCATATAAAGTCATTTGAACAAGCAGGAGAATTAAAAAAATCTTGCAAAGGTGATGGTTGTGATTATGATGAAGTTTTATTAACAAATCTTGATAAAGAGATTTTATCATCAAAGAAAAACAAAATCTTCATTGTGCTGCATACAGCGGGAAGTCACGGACCGATTTATTATAATAAATATCCAAAAAAGTTTGAAGTTTTTAAACCTGTATGTAAAAGTGTTGATTTAAAAGAGTGCACAAATCAAGAGTTGATAAATGCGTATGACAATACTATTTTGTACACCGATTATTTTCTGAATAAAACAATCAACACATTAAAAAAATTAAAAAATACACCAGTGTTACTTATATACGCTTCTGATCATGGAGAATCTTTAGGTGAATATGGACTTTATTTACATGGAACGCCCTATTCAATAGCACCGGATGTACAAAAACATATTCCATTTATTTTATGGGAATCCAAAAGTTTTATAAAAGAAAAAGGATTAAAAGGTCCCTATATCAAAAGTAAAAGCTCATATGGACAAAACGATATATTTCACACTGTTTTAGGAGCTTTTGATTTAAGAAGTAGTATTTACAATAAGCAATATGATCTCTTAGGAAAATAAAATCAAGTCAATCTTTTGGGAAGTTTTAAACTAAAACAAGAAGTATTATTTTCACTTACAACTTCTATACAAGATTGAAATTGTTTTTGCATAATCATTTGAGACATATACAAGCCTAAGCCTGTTCCATTCTTACCTTTAGTGCTAAAATATGGTTCAAATATAGCATCAATATGCTCACTGTTAATACCGCCAGCATTATCCAATATGGTAATTTCTATCTCATCAAGCATACTTTTAACATTGATAACAATCTTTGGATTTATAATTTTTCTTGTTGCTAATTCATCAATAGCATTATTTAAAATATTTAGTAAAACCTGGATTATCTCATTCGTATATGTTTGAATAATTATTTTACTGCTATTTTTATATTCAACTTCTATTTTTGTGTCCTTTAATCTAGGTTTTGTAAAGTTAATTGCTTTTTTTATAAGTTCATCAATTTCTATAGTGCTAAGTTCTTTATTGGGATGAAAGTATGTTTGAAAATCATCAATAGTCTCAGAAAGATATATGATAGTATTATTAATGTCTTCTAATGCCTGTTCCACTTCTGCTTCTTTTAATTCTTGATCCAAAAGCTTTTTTACTTGTAAATTTGATATACTGAGTGTAACCGTTGACAAAGGCTGTCTCCATTGATGCGCTATCATACTTATCATCTCACCCATAACTGCCTGCTTTGACTGAATTGTCAATATTTTATCTTTATTTGTCAATTCAGCTAGCTGTTGTTTGAGCATATTTTTTTGCTCTACAATTAAAGTATTTGCCTCATCCATTTTTTTTTGATAAAAATATATGATTATACTTATAATAATAAGCACAAAAGAGATATAAGTAACTTGAAAAAGAGAATACGCTACATGTATAAATGGTTGTACCGGAGCTATCATCAAAAGTACAACCATAACAGCTACCCAAGGTATGGCATTTTTATCATTTCTAAAGTATAAAAGAACTATCGGGTAAGTAAAAATCCAAATATGTTTCAATTCATCAGGTTTACTAATATAAACTAACAATAAAAATAAAAAACTAAACTGTAATGTCATCGTTATAGATACCAACTCAAAATATTTTTTATTAAAACGTAACAAAAACAACAAAATTGTATTTGCAAATAATAAAACAGTTTCAAATGGAACTAAAGTAGGTAAATTTCTCACTATATTTGCAGTAATTCCAAATAAAAGGCTAACACTTGAAAGAACAAGAGCTATATTTATCATCTGAAATTTATTTTTTAACTCACTTTCATCTTCACTAAAAGTCCAGCCGCTTGTAAAAAAGTTTTTTAAATTTTTATTTTTCATGGTAAATATATTTTATCCTGTAATTCTTCATATTCACGTTTTACATCACTGTCCAAAGTAATACCTCCACCACTTTTGTAAACATATCCATCGGCAGATTTTTCTATAAAACGTATCATTACACCACTGTCTAGACTATTTCCATCGAAAACACCGAAAACTCCGCTGAAAAATCCTCGCTCATATCCTTCAACATTCTCAATGATATTAACAGTACTTTTTTTTGGAGCACCGCTGATACTGCCTGCTGGAAGCAAGGTACGCAAAAGTGTACCCAATTCATCCTGCCAATTACCATGTAGAATACCGCTAATATGTGAGCTGACCTGCAAAAGTTCTTTTTCTCCAGCTTCTATACTCTGCAAATAACGAAATTTTTCTACTTTCACATGTGATGCGACCATAGATAAATCATTTCTTAGCAAATCCACTATCATTATATGCTCTGCCATCTCTTTTTCATCTGCTAAAATTTTTTCTTGTGCATTCGGGCATGAGGCATCAATAGTCCCTTTCATAGGAAAAGTATGTATAGTATTGTTAGAAATCTGTATAAATTTTTCAGGAGAAAAACAAAGAAACTTGTCTTTATAGCGCAGTTTATAATGTGCATTTGCCATTTTAAACATCTCTTCTAAAGAGAGTTGCGTCTTTATAGGTGTCTGCTGGGTAAGGTTGAGAATATAGGTCTCACCCGATTTTATCTTTTCAATTACGGCATCAAATTTTTTTTTATACTCTACAAATTTTATAGGAGCTGTTTGCAGTTTATGGGGATGTTGTACATAGCTATACTTCTCATTAATACAAAATTCTATATCTGCTTCTTGTAAATCTTCAAGCAAAACAACTTCAACTCTTTGTCCTTTAAAATCACTGATAAACAAAAAAGGCTTTTTCTGTTTTGCTAAAATATTTATTTGCTCAAAACTCATATTTAGGCAATCAGTTTTTTAAGTATCGCCATTCTTATATTTACTCCATTGCTAACCTGTTGCAAAACTTTACATCGTTTATCTTCAAGCATTGCATCAGATATATCTATATTTCTGTGCACAGGTCCAGGATGAAGGAGTATAATATCTCTATCACCTACAAGTTCTTCTGTAATACAAAAATCACTTGCATAATCTTTGAGTGATGCATAACTTTGTGAAGAGTGGCGTTCTGTTTGCGTTCTTAAACTCATAATAGCATCTACTTCATCAATAATCTCTTCCAGATAGTGTGTAGTTCTTAAATTTGTTTTTGGCAAAAAATGCGGAGGTGCTACAAGAATAACTTCCATACCAAATCGTGTTAAAAGCTCTATATTTGAATTTGCTACACGAGAATTTTTAATATCACCAACAATTGCAATTTTCTTACCTTCAAGTGATCCGAAATGCTCTGTAAGTGTATATAAATCTAAAAGTGCTTGAGAAGGATGTGCATGTGCACCGTCACCGGCATTGACTATGCTTGCCTTTGTATATTTGGAAAGAATTTGAGGTACTCCGGCATTTTCGTGGCGTACAATTATGGCATGTGGTCCCATAGCATCGAGATTCATCGCTGTATCAACCAGAGTCTCCCCTTTTTTTGTAGAACTTTTTGCAACATCAAGGTGTACTATTTCAGCACCAAGTCTTTTTGCGGCAATTTCAAAAGAGCTCTTTGTACGTGTAGAATTTTCAAAAAAAAGCGTGATAATAATTTTATCTTGTAAAATTCTTTCAAAACGACCGTCGCTGAATTTTTTGGCATCAGCCAAAATTTCTAAAATTTCCTCTTTACTAAAATCATCAGTTCGTATTAAATGCTGCATTTTCATCCTAAAGGTATTTAATTTACAAATTATACAAGAGTTGACTCAGCGTGTCAATGTCAGTTGTTATTTTTAGTACCTCAAAACCGCTCTGCTTAAAATAAGGCAGGCTTACATGTAAGAAATCACTCTCTTCTTTTTTACAGTTAAAGCCTACGATATGGGGAATATTTTTATCTTCCAAGGCTTTTTTACTCAGCAGTGTATCATTAATACAGCCTAAAGAACAATGTGTGACCAAAAGAGCGCAAGCTTCAAACTCCTCTATCAAATCTATCATCATATACTTTTCATCCACAGGTACATACAATCCGCCCGCTCCCTCAATAATCAATACATCACAAAGCTTTTCAAGTTTTTGCATTGTTACATGTAAGATATTTATATCAAGTGGCTTAGCATTTGAAGCCACAAAAGGTGCAGCCGGAAGTTCATAAGTAATTGGTACAATATCTTCAACACTTATATCTTTAAACTCCGGATTTAATTCTTGAACCAAACTCAAAAGTTCACTTCCATCAGGACAAAATCCATCAATAACACCAGTTTCAACAGGCTTTATCACACCAACACGCAAACCACGTGAAGCATATGACTTTAAGAGGAGTTTAGTAGTATATGTTTTACCAATATCGGTATTTGTAGCTGTAATAAATATGCGTTTTGCCAAGGGTTCTCTTTTTTATTGAATCTGTTTA
>CAZDEM010000109.1:0-1796 GCA_964504315.1 uncultured Sulfurimonas sp. | reverse complement strand
GTTTGCTCAATTAATGAAGCACGTGCATTATTTCTTTCAGCATTCATACGAGGGTAACCTGCTTGACCTTCCAAGATAAAGTCTTTTGCAAATCTACCGTCTTGAATCTCTTTCAAAATTTCTTTCATAGCTTCTTTTGATTCTTTGTTGATAACACGTTTCCCAGAAACATAGTCACCATACTCAGCTGTGTTAGAGATAGAGTATCTCATGTCAGCAATTCCACCCTCAAACATCAAATCAACGATGAGTTTAAGTTCGTGAAGACACTCAAAGTATGCCATTTCAGGAGCATAACCAGCTTCAGTTAAAGTCTCGAATCCGGCTTGCACTAAAGATGTAACACCACCACAAAGAACAGCTTGCTCACCAAAAAGGTCAGTTTCTGTTTCATCTTTAAAAGTTGTCTCAATGATAGCAGTACGACCGCCACCGATTGCAGATGCATATGAAAGTGCCAACTCTTTTGTGTTGCCTGAAGGGTTGTTTCCAACAGCGATAAGGTCAGGAATACCACCACCACGAACAAACTCAGAACGTACAGTATGTCCCGGTGCTTTTGGTGCAATCATTGTAACATTGATATCTTGTGCGGGAATAATGCTTTGATAGTGAATGTTAAAACCATGACCAAATGCAATAGTATCACCAGGATTTAAGTTTGGCTCTATCTCTTCTTTATATATTCTTGCCTGATCTTCATCAGGAAGAAGAATCATTATAACATCAGCTTTTGCAGTAGCTTCTGCTACAGTTAAAACTTCAAAACCTTTTGCCTCAGCTTTTGCCCAGCTTGCGCCGCCTTTACGAAGACCAACAACAACTTCAACACCGCTGTCTCTTAAGTTTTCCGCATGTGCGTGTCCTTGAGAACCAAATCCAATCATCGCTACTTTTTTAGCTTTAATTAAGTCAATATTACAATCTTTATCATAGTAAACATTTAATGCCATTACATTTCCTTGAGCTTCAAGGGCATTTCCCTTGAAAAATTTGTCGCATTATACTCTATATATGGTAAAACTTTTATTAGACCAAGCTTATAACTTCCATTAAATTATTTGAGTTAATCTCATACTCTGTATAATATGAAAAAATATTTGGAGAAAATATGAAAAAATTCAACCTTTTTAATGAAATCATCACAGTAAATAAGCCAGAACTTCTTAAAGCGATAAACTCTTCTAAAGAGTATGGCATAAATATAAAAGGAGCAATAAAATATGCTCCTTTTGAGGAAAAAGAAATTCTGATTTATCAGGGTAGGTACACTCCAAAACCCACAAATGCACTAATGCCGAGCCAAGCAGCTACTCTCGCTCAAATATTTGGAGATAATTATCAAATCGTTGATGATGAAGACAGAGTTCTCATCAAAGCATTTTCAAACTGGCAAGAGCTGATTAAAGTAAATACACCGCGAGCTTCCTATGATGATACGACGGGTGACGGTGTCGATAAATTCGCCGATGAAGTCCTAGAAGACATAGGCTGGAATGCAACCGAGTTCAACATAAACTACAGAACACTCGTCGATATCCTTGAAAAAGAGTGTGACGGTACACTTCTTTGTATAGAACAAGAAGATCCTTATCAGTTTAGCGGGCTAGGCTTTTTAGAAAATGATGCGCAGGCAAAAGACGTTCTTTTTTCTTACTGCCAGAATGAAATTAACAAAATTATGAGTGAAGATCCTTTGTATGCAAAAGAAAATCTCAGTGATGATGAACAAGAGGCTGCCGAGTTTTTTAAATGTCTCTAAATAAACAAAGGATATCTATAGAACATAAATACAG
>CAZDEM010000108.1:0-6943 GCA_964504315.1 uncultured Sulfurimonas sp. | reverse complement strand
ATTTCAGGCTCTATTTGGAAAAGGTGCTGAGAATAAACACTACCCATATTGGTTTAATTATCTTAAAACATCTTTAAAAGAAGCACTTTTAAAAGGGTTGATGGATGGTGATGGTTGTTACAGTAGAGGAACATATGATACCATCAGCGAGAGTTTAGCTGACCAGATTTTAGATTTGGGATTAAGTCTTAAACTTATTCCAACTTGTCGTATAACTGAATCGAAGCAAGATAAAAATGGTGTAAATCATAGAAAAAGTTATACACTCTATTTTAAACAAAGAGAATCTATAGAGGGATTTTTTGAGTATATTGATGGTATAGAGTATTTTTTTACAAAAGTTAGAGCAATTGAAAATATTGGGCATGAAGAGATAGTTTATGATATAACAGTCAAAGATAAGACTCATACCTTTTTGGCAAATCATTTCGCAGTAGGAAACTGTGGAGCTGGAGGCGATTCAGTTAAGTTTGTTATGGAATATGAAAAGCTTAACTATCCCGAAGCCTTGGAAAAACTTGCAGATTCTTATAATTTTACACTTACTTATACAGATAACAAACATAACAAACCACGCTCACAGGTTATGGATAAACTCAATGAATGGTATCAAACACTTTTAACAAAGCATCAAACAGCACTTGGCTATATTAAAGAGCGTGGAATATATGAAAGCAGTATTGAGAAATTCGGTATTGGCTATGCTCCTGAATCCAATAAAACACTCAATTATATAAAATCTCAGCAATTTTCTATAAAAGAAGCGATAGATATGGGAGTGGTCGGTTACAATCAAGAACGCAACCAGACCTATGCACGCTTTGTTGAGCGTATAACCTTTCCTATTTTTTCTGCAAACGGCAGTATCGTCGGTTTTGGCGGAAGAACTATAACCGGACATCAGGCAAAATATGTTAACTCTCCGGAAACGGCTTTTTTTAATAAATCACGCCTTTTATATGCTTATAATCTAGCAAAACAGAGTTTGCACAAAAAAGGGGAAATCATTATAACAGAGGGTTATCTCGATGTTATAATGCTGCATCAGGCAGGGTTTGATAATGCCGTAGCAACACTTGGAACGGCTTTGACACATGAACATTTACCACTGCTTAGAAAAGGTTCTCCCCGTATTGTGATGGCATATGACGGAGACAAGGCAGGGCGCGCTGCAGCGCTGAAAGCCTCAAAGCTTTTAAGTGCTTCGGGTTTTAATGGAGGTGTTGTCGTTTTTGATGGAGGTTTAGACCCTGCCGATATGGTTAAAGAGGGGCGTGTTGAAGAGTTGAGTAATATGTTTCGAGAGGCAAAACCTTTTATAGAGTTTGTACTTGATGAGATTCTTTCACTTTATAATCTCAAAGATCCAAAAGCAAAAGAGTCCTGCATGCAAGAGGGTATAGCCTATCTTAAAACACTTTCACCTATACTTCAAGAGGAGTATAAAACCTATCTTGCCTCACGCTTGGGTGGACTTGGCGTTTCTCCATCACTCTTAAAACTCAATACGCAAACAAACACTAACAGGCAAAATATACCACAACAAAGAAACAGTGCGCATAAAGATATGTGGGAGCTTGCTTTAATTAAAACAATTTTAGAAAAACCTGAGTATATTGAACAGGTTTTGGATGTTATTGACCCGAGCCTGCTGCAGTTTCACTCTTATGAATTTTCATTAGTTTTAGAGGGTAAGCAAGATGCATCGGAAGTTATGGCTATAATGGTGGACGATACTATTACTTCGCTCAAGGATGAAGAAGCTTTAAATGCAGAGCTGATTACATTTTTGACAAAATATTATGAAAGAGAATTAAAAAAAGTCAACATTGCTTCAAATATCAGTTTTGAAGAAAAAGCCTTTTATATTCGAAAATTTCGGGGGAAAATTGCCAAATTAAAAAGAGGTGAGTTAGTTTCGCTCAATGACTAACAAGGAAGATATTATATGAAAATATTACTGCTAACACTCTTTACATGTACGCTTATGTTTGCACAAACACCTTTTGTCCTGACAAAATTTAAAAGCGCTTATCCTTTGGTGGAAATTCACACAGACAAAGTACCCCCTGAGTATAAAGAAAAAATAATGCTTATACTCAAAAGCTATACAGATGAGCTTGGAATAAATACAAAAGGCTACTCACAAAGAGCCATGGCGATTGTTATAGATCGAATGGGCATCGGAAAAAATCTAGTACTTAGAACAAGACTTATGGTGGGTGAAGATGTTAAACGTCTGGATGACGGTGAAGAGGTTTTTGCGATAACCTACCAAAAAGGCGATATTTCAGAGATTGAAAATATGGATGAAGATATAATAGATACGGTCGAGTATTTATTAGAAGATTTTAAAGACCAATACATAGAGGATAATGAAGAATGAAAAAGTTATTATTAATTGCACTGTTAGCAACACTCTCTTTTGCGCAGTCATACAAAGATTTTGCCAGAGATTATGGATATGAAACAGTCTATAGCGTAGCCCTTGCCAAAGCAAAAAAAGAGAAGAAGCCTATACTGATGGTACAGGTAACAAACTACTGTCCGTGGTGCAGAAAACTGGAAAAAAAAGTCCTTGCAAAGGAAAAAATAAACACAGATATACACAAGCGTTTTATTCCTTTAATTGTTAACCGTGAAGAAGCAGCACTGCCAAAGAGGTTTGCAACGCCTATTGTGCCTGTTACCTATATTATTGATTATAAAGATGATACAAAATTTACAAAGATTATGGGCTATAAAAACAAACAAGATTTTGCACACCTTATAAAAAAGAAGTAACAAACTCTTTTTTTGTTATACTAAAGAAAATTTTGGCATAAGGAATTGGATATGGCAGGGGTACATTTTTCATTTGATAATTTTAAGAAGTTGGTAGATTTGAACATCGGAATATCTGACCGATTGGATGAAAATCGTGCTGAGAGTTTCACATTGTTGTATTGCGATTTTTCAGGAATTGAGCAAAGTGTAGTGGATGCTTCTTTGATTGAGATACTGCGTTCGTCTGATTCTATAGCCAATAATGAAGCAGATTACTTTTTTATACTTCCCTATACGGACAAATATGGAGCAGAAGTTGTCAAAAAGATGTTTGATGATTTTTTTGCAAAGCATTTAGACTCTTTTTTACTCAGTTATCCCGTAGACGGTGAAACTTCTAAACATATTTTAGAAAATATGCAAGACAGTGTCAGTACATTTTTTAAAAGAGAATTGCACTGTCTCGATAGATTTACCAGAGATTATTAAAAACTTTTCTTGTTAAATTTATAATATTTGGAGTTTTTATAAAAAGAGACAGCTTCTGATATTTTCTGCTCTTTATAGATTTTTTTATCGCACACCCATCTGCATTTTATTTTAGGGTTATGCATTGCTTCAACATTGGACTGAGAAGCTTTTGTCGCATATATCGTTTCTGCAGATACTAATAATGGTAAGAGCGTAAGAAATATACTTTTCATGCTCCCAATATCGACACTTCTTGTAAAATATTAAACATCATGGAACAATAAGTGCTGTATTTTTTAAAATTCCTTTGAGAAGTATAGGAGCAGCATATGGTTTTATTGGATGTAAAAAAAGAGGCATCTTCTTCGGTGTCAGCTATAAATACAGCACCGCCAGAGAAAAAAGAGGGAGCACTCTCTTTTTCTGCACTGCTAAAAGGCAAAGAGACAACAGATGACAAAATCATTCAAAACGGGACGCTTATGCTCGCTCTTGAAGATGAAAAAAATCCTCTCAAGACACTTTTAGACAAAAATATGGCAGCACTTGAGAGCCTGGAACTCGATCCTAAAATAACTGCGGCTATGAATCCTCAAGAGTTGAAAGTTGTCATAAAACAGGCCAAACAGTTTTTAAAAGATAAGATTGTGCAGAGTGAAGGATTTAAAAAAGCCGAGATAGATGCCCTGCCAAAAACACTTAATGGTCTTGTTCAGGTTGCAAAAAAAATAGGCATTGACATTTCAAAAATTACGCTTGAAGAGGTGAAAGCCAACCTAAGGGATGCAGAGACCTTACATGTAAAGTCAGATTCAAAAACAATAAAACCTGAAAAAGAGCAAAAAGAATCTTTACATGTAAGCAAAGGTAAAAAACAAAAAGTCCACACTGCAAAATCTTCTGAGGTAAACCAAGCAGAGGCTGAAATCAACTTTACAAAAAAAGAGACGCCCAGACAAGAGAGTGTGAAAAGCACACCTTTGTTTAAGGCACAAAACCCAACGCCTGAAATTACAACACAGCAAATTGTAGATACGAAAGTGAATCATCTTACATCGCAAAAAACTCCAAAACAAAAAGCAGACGACACATTACAGCTCCTCTTACGAGGAGAAAAAGCAGTAAAAAGTGAGAGTGCATTAACAGCAGATTTCTCAACGGCTACAGCCAGAGTTATTGCACCAAAGGCAACAAAAGAGAGTGAAAAATCATTAGCATCACTTTTAAAAAATGATACAAACGATGGGGTAGATGTTCAGAGTAAAACAGATGGATTAAATGTTGCAAAGGCAGACAGCTTTGAAGTAAAACTCAATGAAGCCAAACAGATGCTGAAATATTTGTCACAGGATGTGAAATCCGCTATTGAAGATTATAAATCGCCTTTTACAAGAGTAAAGGTGCAGTTAAATCCGCAAAGACTCGGTGAAATTGATCTGACGATAGTGCAGCGCGGAAAAAATCTGCATATTAATCTTAGTTCGAATAATACAGCTATTAATACTTTAGCCATGAATGCAAACGATTTAAAAGTACAGTTAAATAATAATGGAATAAATAATGCTTCATTGAATTTTAACAGTAACCCTCAAGGTGACAACTCTCAGGCTGGGCAGCAGGAACAGCATAGACAAAATCAGCAAAGGGCTGATGAAGAGTATAACTACTTTGAGTCGCAAGAGAGTAATGAAGATGTTTTAAGCTCTTTGGAAATTGTAGTTCCACACTACGCATAAAGACAATAAAACTTTTTATGAAATAAAATTAAGGAATTAATTATGGCAGTAGCTCCAACAAATACAACTTCAAGCTTAACTACGGCAACATCGAGTGCAACTAATCCAAAAAGTGTTTTAGGAAAAGATGATTTTATGAAATTATTATTGGTTGAATTACAATACCAAGACCCGACAGCACCTACAGATACTGAGAAAATTTTAACACAAACCTCTCAGCTTGCTTCATTAGAATCAGCGGATAATACAAATACTGCATTGGCAAATTTATCAAAATCATTAGGTAGTTCACAGCAATTTTCAACAATTGCAGCAATTGGCAAAACTGCAGATCTTGGCAGTGATTCTGTAGCTCATGACAAAGGTACAGATACAACTTTTGAGGTTTATTTTCCAAATGCAGTTGAACAAGGTACTGTTTCAATAACAGATGCTAATGGTCAAACTGTACAAACATTGAATGTTGGAACTAATCCGGCAGGAGTCTATCAGTTTACATGGGATGGCACTGATAGTTTAGGAAATCAAGTAGATAGTGCAATCTATCACGTTAATGCACAATACACTGATACAAATGGGGCTGCACAGCAAACAAGACTGGGAGCATATCCTATTGAAGCTGTTCGTTTTGATCAAGGTAATACTTTAGTTAAAGTAGGTTCTAATTATGTACCATTAGATAATATAAAAGAAGTTTATTAAGGTAGTTTATTATGATGACACAGGCATTTTATACAGGTATATCAGGACTGAAAAATAACTCTACAGGCATAGATGTTATCAGTAATAATTTAGCCAATATAGATACTATTGGCTTTAGAGGATACACGACTGAATTTTCATCATTGTTTGAGAGCAGCATAGCTTCATCATTTTCCGGAAGTGAGACGGTTGGAAACGGTGTGCAGGTTCAAACATCCGGAATGAATAAGAGCCAAGGTGTTTTGGCCCTTTCTGATAGAAGTACAGACCTTGCAATAGATGGGAATGGCTGGTTTGGTGTTAAAGGCGGAGATAAAACAATATATACGCGTGATGGAGCTTTTTCTATAGATGCTAATGCTGATTTGGTGACTAATGATGGATTTCATGTTTTGGGAACAATGGGTGGTAATATTAGTAAAGATAATATTTTAACAAAACAGCTCGATGAGGTCAAGTTAGGTGATATTACTACACAACAAGAGTTACGTTTTCCAAAAACATTAACATATCCACCAGAACCAACGACAAATGCTAAGTTTTTAGCCAATCTCGGTACCGGGTTTGATCCAATTACTGTAGGGGCGAGTGTTGTTGATTCGCAGAATAACAGAAATAATTTGCGATTAGAATTTGTCAAAGATCCTGTACAGACACCACCGGGAAGCCAGTATAATGTTACTGCAACTGTTAAATCTTTAGATGGCACAACTTTGTATGATACTAAAACAGGTAGAGTTGAGTTTGATGCTGCTGGTGCCCTCACATCTTCAACGCTTACAAGCATAGATAATAACGGAACTCCTGTTGCCATAGATTTAGGGAGTGGATATGATGGAATAGTGTCAATTGATATACCTGTTGTTTCAGGTTCCAGTGTTGCTGATGGAACAATTGGCGGAGATTTACAAGGCTACTCAATCAATCAAAATGCAGAAGTAATTGCAACTTTTACCAATGGAAAACAAAGCAGTGTTGGAAAAATTGCCATCTATCATTTTACGAATGATCAGGGATTAACCCGTCTAAATGGCAGTAAATTTGAAGAGAGTGTAAATAGTGGTAAAGCAAATTTTTTTAAAGATGCAACAGGCAACAATATAATAGGGGCTCAAGTCCGAAATTATAAGCTAGAATCTTCAAATGTTGATATGAGTGCAGGTTTAACAGACCTTATAATACTTCAACGATCCTATGATGCAAATTCAAAATTAATTACTACAGCAGATCAGATGATGCAAAAAGCATTGAATATGCATAAATAAGTG
>CAZDEM010000107.1:2874-6991 GCA_964504315.1 uncultured Sulfurimonas sp. | reverse complement strand
AATATCATCCGTAGAAATTGCTATACCTAAAGAAGCTGTATAGGTAGAAATAAGTTGATAGTATCCTGAAAGCTTTTGTGCATATGTATCAATATTGGCACTAAAATCATGGACAGAAGTACCTATCAATTTTGCAACAAATGCTAAAAACAAGATAAAAACTGTGATAACTAGTGTTACAGATAAAATATCTGCAATACCTTTTGATTTAAAATAATTATATAAAGGAGAGAGAATAATAGCAATAAATAAAGAGAGTAAAAAAGGAATGATTATTACAGAAGCGCTTTTTATACCTGCCAAAACAATCACGACACTTGCCATTACAATAAAATAATAGCCTATTTTATGTTCTTTCATAATTCTACCTTTAGGTTTGTATCTCTTTTTGATTTGTAATTTGCTGTAAATAGTTTGAAATATTAATAAGCGAAAACGTTACTAAAAAAATCATCAAACCCGGGAAAAAGCTTACCCACCAAGCAATTTCAATAACATCTTTCCCCCCACTTAAAATTGTACCCCAACTCATTTGCGGTGCGACAATTCCTAATCCTAAAAAACTCAATCCTGATTCTGCCAAAATAGCACCTCCGACACCGAAAGTAAAACTTACAAAATAAATCGGAGCTAAAATCGGAGCATAATATTTAAAGAGAATTTTCAATTTACTCACCTTTGCGATATTGAGAATTTTAATATATGGCTGAGAAGTAATTTTAAAACTCTCTGAGCGTATAAGTCTTGCAGTTGTCATCCAGCCTGTAATAGAGATGATGACGATTAACACCAAAGCAGAAGCATTTACATAACTCACAAGTGCAAGTAGCAAAAAAAATGTTGGAAAGGTTAAAAACAAATCTACCGTAATGACAAATATTTTATCTACGCTTCCCCTGAAATAACCGGCCGTAGAGCCGAGGATCAACCCAATAAACGAAGCAATAAAAGCACTTCCTACGCCGATAACAAGGGAGACCTGTCCTCCTGCAATAAGACGTGCCAAAATATCTCTTCCCAACCTGTCAGTGCCTAAAGGATTTGTCAAAGAGGGTGCTAAAAGAATTGATTTTGCATCTAAAGAATATGGATTAACATGGTAAATTTCTAAGCCGAAAAAAGAGAATAAAAAAATAAAAACAAGAATGAATATACTGAGCTTAGGCATAAAACTATTGTTTAATGCCTAAAAGTGTCTGCATCATTTGATCAACGGTGGTTATTACTTTTGCGGCAGCTCCATATGAAGTTTGATACTTAATAAGATTTGTCATCTCTTCATCAATACTGACTTTTGTAATGGAATTATATTCCATTTCTGTAGCATTGAACTGTGTTGAAACGGTTTCATTTCTTGTTATAGCCGAATTTGTCGTTATCCCAACATATGTACTGGTAAGATCAAACATTCCATAGGTTGTAGTATTGTAATTTTTATTATCGACTTTAAAATTATATGCTTCAAATTGCTGCTGTACCATATCAAGAGCCACTCTGTTATCTCCTGCATTAGATGAGTAACCAGAATGTAACCCTGTTGGATTATTACTATATTGTGAATTTAATTTAATATCTCTTGCATTTGTTCCTTCAAAGAAAGAGCCCAGACCTATAGCCCCTGCAAAATTTGTACCCGATGCAAATTTTCCATCAGGTAAATTATCGACAATTGCAAATGTATAACCTTGTGACTCCGCAAGTGCACCCATGCTCAATTCTAGTTTCGTATCTCCGGTCGCACTCGGTGTGTAATTAAAATTAATATAATCATCTATGTCATTGTTGGCATTAGCATCACTGTTATCATCTTTATTTGCAATAATTTGTCCCTCTATGGAGTTTGAACCACTCACACCAGACATTGAAGTTGTAGTATTAATATCTATTGTTCTTTTTGCTACTTCATTGCCATCAATGTCGTACACTATCATGTCAAAAGAACCGGGAGTAACATTTAAAGAAGAACTTACCAAAGAACTTGCCGGATTTAAATTAATATTATTTGATTCCATTTTAGATCTGGCACTTTTTGCGTAAAGATTATTTGTTGATTCAATCAATCCGTTTGCAAAGGCATCCAAATCTGCCACAACATTTTGCAAAACTCCGTCTGTAGGCATACCACTTGTTGTATCAATAGCTCCGCCTCTAAGATTGAAAATTGCTCCTACCTTTCCGCCGTTAATTTTCTCTTCCATAGGAATAAGTGTACCATCTTGTCTCTCATATGAAAGTTCATAAAAGCCATAGGGATTATTGCCTTTTTCAATATGTAAGGGATGAAAAGTAGTACCGTCAACAAGATTAAAACCATTGACACTGAGGGTATAACTTCCTGTTCGTGTGTTTGAATTGGAATCTATTTGGATATTTGATTCTAATTGTCCTTGATTTACCTTAGCACCAATGAGTCTTGAAAGACTTTTTTCAATGATGTTTCTTTTATCTCGTAAATCATTTGCACTATTTCCGCCGCCGGACTCAGCTATATCTATAGATTTGTTTAAATCAGCAAGTTGCTGTGCCAGACTATTTACTTCGTTAATGTTGGAACCGAGTTGGTCATTGACCTGCATTTGTAGATTCAAAACCTGATCTTGTGTCTGGTTTATATGTTTTGTTAAAGTTTCAGTTTGTTTTGCTAATGCAACTTTAATAGAGTCATTATTTGGATTATCTGCAAATGTCTGCCACATATCATAGTATTTTGCCAAATCAGCTTTAATTCCAACACCGTCTACTTCAGGAAAATAAGTTGAGAGTTCTTCAAGTGTTTGTCTTTCAAAATCACTGTACTCTTTATCAGAAGATATACTGTTATACCTGTCAAATACAAAATTATCAAATACTCTTTTAATATCTTGAACTTCAACGCCGTTTCCAACATTTCCTGCACTTGTAATTAAAGGGTTTGCGGCTGAAGTTACTACTCTTTGACGGGTATATCCTTCATTTTCCGCATTCGCGATGTTGTGTCCTGTTGTATTTATACCTACTTGTGCCGTACTTAAACCGCTGTACCCGATACTTAGTGTATTAAAGATAGATGCCATCTTAAACTCTTACTTCTAATATAGTAGAGTCTTTAGATGCAACTTTATTATACCCCTGCATTTCAGTCGGTACAAGTCTTTCTAAAAATGTGTTGTATAAATTACTGACTACTACCACTAACTTTGCATAATGTTTATTCACTTCTCTTAACTCTGATAATTGAACTTTTAATTCATCAAGCAGTTGATGTTGTGTTTCATCTAGTAATTGAGGGAGTTCGACATCCGGATGAGATGTCATTAAAGAAGAAATTTCATAATCTATCATAGCTTTTTTGGCTTCAAAACTTTTGAGTTTTTCTTCTTTTATGGAGAGTCTTTCAAACTGATGTTCATGTTGAGCTTTTTTAATATCTTCGATATCTGATTTTGTAATTAAAATTAAATCTTGTAAATCTTTTAAAGCATTTTGCAAATGATGACTCAACATGTCATTCTCCTGTTAATTTATTTCTAAAGTAACTCGTCTGCCATCTTTTTAGATAATGCAGACAAATCTACTTTGTATTTTCCAGAGTCTATAGACTCTTTTAGTTGATCAACCTTACTGCCCTTTTGATCTGTCGCAGTTGCTGAAGCGTTTTCTTTTTTTTGTGTATTTGAAAGTGCATTATTAGCATATGCACTTCCTACCACTGAATTATTTACTTTTGAAATCATAATTCATCCTTTCGTTTAATTAGCTGATTTTATATCTATTGTTATATCGACAAAAACCCGAACTAATTAAGCTAATTTCATGAATTCTTTTGAGATAAATAGTCATAAAGCATTTGTGAAAATCCAAAACTTCCGGCACTTGCTTTAGAGAGTTCATCTCTATACATTGATTTGTATATTTTATCCCCCGGATCGTTCTGAGATGAAAAAAGGTTTTTATCATCCTTCATCGCATTGTCCATCAACATCTTCACAATGACCGCTTCAAAAGCATCTGTTTGTTCCCGTAGAGCCTTATCCTCAGCATTTTTATCAATTTTAGGTATCACTTTATTATCTGTTACCATCTGTGCCTGTGCATTAATAGCATTCATTCCATAACTCATTATATTACCTTCAACTCT
>CAZDEM010000107.1:0-2774 GCA_964504315.1 uncultured Sulfurimonas sp. | reverse complement strand
GTGCCTGTGCATTAATAGCATTCATTCCATAACTCATTATATTACCTTCAACTCTGCAGAAATACTGCCGGCACTTTTCATAGCTTCAAGTATAGATATAATATCTTTTGGAGAAGCTCCAAGTTTTTGTAATGATCGTACAAGGTTTGCCACAGTAGTTGTTCCCTCTTTTGTATAAACTTCATTCTCATTCAAACCGATAACCAGATTCTTATCAACACTCATTGAACCCTCGGGCTTTGAAAGTTTTTTTTGTTCAACAATCTTAATAGTAATGTCCCCATGTGTCAACACAACCGGTTTGAGTTCTATATTTACTCCAGCAACAATAGTTCCTGTTCTTTCATTAATGATAATTTTGTCTTTTGGCTGATAATTCATATCTATTTCTTGCACCTCAGCCAAAAACTCAATCATTGATCGATTCTGTGGACGTTTAAGCTTTATACTTCTTGAATCCATTGCCACGGCTACCTGCGTATGATAAAAGTTATTAATGGCTTTTTGAATGCCAACAGCATTTTTAAATCCTGATTCTTTTAAAGAGAGTGTTGCATACTGTTGATGGAACAGATCAATATTGATTTCTCTTTCAATAAAACCACCATTAAAGACAACCCCTGTTGTCGGATGAGATTCACTTCCCGCACCTCTTGAATTGAGTCCGCCTATACTCACTGCACCTTGGGCCAAAGCATAGATTTTTCCGTCAACTCCTTTTAAAGGTGTCATTAAAAGTGTTCCGCCCTCTAAAGATTTTGCATCGCCAATAGAAGAAACTGTAACATCAAACTTATCACCCTGTCGTGCAAAAGGTTTCATTGTAGCCGTCACAACAACAGCAGCAACATTTTTAGATTTTATATCAATAGGATTCATATCTATATTCATCGCTTTGAGCATATTTGATATAGACTGCAATGTAAATTTTGAAGTGGTTCCATCTCCGGTTTTTTTAAGACCGACAACAAGCGAATACCCTATAATCTGATTCTCTCTTACCCCGACAATATTTGATACATCAGATATTTTCGTTGCATTGAGTGTAGAGAAAAAAAGTATAAAAAGTAAAATATATTTCATTGTTAATCCTTACATGTAAGTAAGAATTAGCAAGTTTTATTCCATGTTTTCACTTATTAAGTATGTTAAAGTAGTATTACCGAATTTTTTTGATTTTTTCACTTGGTATATACCTATTTTACGAGGAATATCCAGTCCGCTCATATGCTCAATTATAATCAACTTTACATGTAACTCGGGTAGTTCTTTAATGAGCTGCATTGTTTTTTCATAAATATCTTCCATCCCTTCGCGAATACTAAAAGGCGGGTCAATATAAAAATAAGTATCTTCTTCCAATTTTTTCAATCTTGAGAGAACTGTATGAATATTTTCGAAACTGTCTCCTGCAAACACTTCACAGGCATCAGGATCAGTTTTGGCGATATTTCCTTTGAGTGTTTTTAATGCCTCTCTATCTTTTTCCATAAAGTATATTTTTTTTGCACCGCGACTCAGCGCTTCAAGACCTATGGAACCGCTGCCTGAAAAGACCTCAACAAAGTTTGCATCCACTATATCAAACTGTAAAGTATTAAAAAAAGATTCTAACACGATAGATTTGGAACTTCTTGTTGTTACTTTTGAGGGGAGAAAAAGTGTTTTCCCTTTATATTTTCCCGCGATTATTTTCTTTGTTAATTGCTTATTTTTCATAAAATGCTTTCACTGCTCTTAATATATTTTCCTGATACTCTTGTGTTAATAATTCAATTCTCTTTTCCAGTATTTCCAAACTCATAGTTTCTATAGTTTCTTCGGTATTTTCATCTTCAAGATTAGTATTTGAACTTTTCGGATAAAGCTCATTATATTTTTTTTCCAATGCCAAAATAAGTTGTGACTTTGAAAAAGGTTTTAACAAATCTGCTTTTTCTTCACTTGAAATATAAAAGCACCGGCTTTCATTTAAGCACTCTTCATCTCTTATAATGATATCGCTCTTTTTAGATGAACTTAAATACTTTGATAAAAAAAGTTCCAGTGATTTTTGTAAAAGCGGAGATTGACATTCAACGGCTACTCTCATATAATTATCCTCTCATATAATACTCTAGGGAGTATTTCAAATCTTCATCTAACTCTTGTAAACCTAACATCCATGTGGCATATGCTCTGTCATTGAATACTATCTCTTCTATATACTTTCCCATATATTTTCCAAATGGAAACTTCTCTAGAAGTACACTTTGAAAACTCAATTCTTTCATCTCTTGTACGGTTGCATAATCCACTAAATACTCAAAGAGTAATTTTATCACCAAAACATCATTCAGTGCATTATGTGCACATAAAGCATCTTTAATTCCATACTTTTTTTTAACCGCATTCTCGTTGGTATAAAGTTTTAATTCATATCGTAAAAATTCCAAAGAAAACAATTCACACTCTTTTACCAAATGTTTTGTCACTTTTAGAGTATCAATGACATCACCCTGCCAATGTAGACCGGCAGTTGCCAGTTTTTCTAAAGCAAATTTTACATTATGTGCTATTAAAGTATTTTTAGGGTTATTATTTTGTTCTAAAAAATCATGCACTTCACTCTCTATAAAAAGCTTTTTATCATGAATCATTTCATTTGTTATATGATGAATACTTGAAGCTAAGGGCGGTATTTTTTTTCCTTCATTGAGTAGTTCATACATCAGATTATTTTCACTTAACAATGCTATGGAACACATAACATCATCTGCTTCTAAACCGGTTGT
>CAZDEM010000106.1:0-7054 GCA_964504315.1 uncultured Sulfurimonas sp. | reverse complement strand
TGGTAGCAAAAATTCAAGCTGATGAAATCAGCTCAATAATTAAAGAGCGTATCGACAACTTTGAACTAAGTGTTGATATCAATGAAACAGGTAAAATTGTTTCTTATGCTGATGGTGTTGCACAGGTTTACGGACTTAGCAATGTTATGGCAGGAGAAATGGTAGAGTTCGAGGATGGAACAAGAGGTTTAGTAATGAACCTTGAAGAAAGCAGCGTAGGTGTTGTTATTCTTGGTGCCGGTGCTGAACTACGTGAGGGTATGAGCGTTAAGCGTTTAGGAACACTACTCAAAGTTCCTGTAGGTGATGCACTTCTTGGACGTGTAGTAAATGCACTTGGTGAGCCGATTGACGGTAAGGGTCCGATTGAAACTACAGAAACTCGTTTCGTAGAAGAAAAAGCTCCTGGAATCATGGAAAGAAAATCTGTTCATGAGCCGTTAGCAACAGGTATAAAAGCGATTGATGCACTCGTACCGATTGGGCGTGGACAACGTGAGCTTATCATTGGTGACCGCCAAACAGGTAAGACTACTGTTGCATTGGATGCAATCATTAACCAAAAAGGTAATGGTGTTGTATGTATTTATGTGGCTGTTGGTCAAAAAGAATCAACTGTTGCGCAAATCGTTCGTCGTTTAGAAGACCATGGAGCAATGGAATATACAATTATTGTATCTGCTACTGCTGCTGAAGCTGCTGCACTTCAATTCTTAGCACCGTATACTGGTGTTACAATGGGTGAGTACTTCCGTGACAATGCAAGACATGGCTTAATTGTTTATGATGATTTATCTAAGCATGCGGTCGCATACCGTGAAATGTCACTTATTCTTCGTCGTCCTCCGGGTCGTGAAGCATATCCTGGTGATGTTTTCTATGTTCACTCTCGTCTTTTAGAGCGTGCTGCAAAACTTTCTGATGAAGAGGGAGCTGGTTCATTAACTGCACTTCCTATTATTGAAACACAAGCTGGTGATGTTGCGGCATATATTCCAACAAATGTTATTTCAATTACTGATGGTCAAATTTTCTTAGAAACTGACCTTTTCAACTCTGGAGTACGTCCTGCGATTAATGTAGGTCTTTCAGTTTCTCGTGTTGGTGGTGCTGCACAAATTAAAGCTACTAAACAAGTTGCCGGTACTTTAAGACTTGATCTTGCGCAGTATCGTGAACTTCAGGCATTTGCTCAATTTGCATCTGATCTTGATGAAGTTTCCCGTAACCAATTAGAGCGTGGACAAAGAATGGTTGAAGTTCTAAAACAAGGGCCGTTCTCACCACTTCCTGCTGAAAAGCAAGTTGTAATTATTTTTGCCGGTAATGAAGGGTTCTTAGATGACTTTGATGCATCAAATGTTGTTCGTTTTGAAGCTGAACTTTATCCATTTATTGAAGCATCTTATCCTCAAATTTTTGAGAACATAAGAAGCTCTAAGAAAGTAGATGATGAAACTAAAACACTATTAATGAAAGCACTAGAAGAGTTCAAAGCTAGCTTTGTAGCTAACTAAGGAATAATTTATGGCAAACTTGAAAGATATTCAAAGACAGATTAAGAGTGTTTCTAACACTCAAAAGACGACTCGTGCGATGAAACTTGTATCGACTGCAAAGCTTCGCCGTGCAGAAGAGCTTGCAAAACGCTCTCGTCTTTATGCTCAAAAAATGAATCAGGTAATTGCCGAAATAGCTGGACGCATCGACTGTAACAAAATTGGAGGATTAGAAAATCGCTGTTTCACAGAGATTGAAAATCCAAAAATGGTTGACATTATTTTTGTAACTGCAGATAAAGGTTTATGTGGAGGTTTTAATATTCAAACAATTAAAGCCGTTAACAAACTTTTAAAAGAGTACAAAGAGAAAAACGTAAAAGTGCGTTTACGTGGAATCGGTAAAAAAGGTATAGAATACTTTAAATATAATGAAGTGGAAATGTTTGACACTGTCGCTAATTTAAGTTCTAATCCGGATAAAAAAAGATCTGATGATTTTATTGTAACTTCTATCCAAGACTATAAAGAGGGAAAAACTGACGCTATTCATATTATATATAATGGCTATAAGAACATGATAACACAAGAGTTACATGTAAACAAGGTTTTACCTGTTGATGTTAAAGATTTTGACTGTCAAAAAGTGCAGTCAAAATCTATGATGGAAGTTGAAGCAGAAGATGAAGAGAAAATGCTTGATTCTTTGGTTGAAAAGTATGTGAACTATAATATGTACTACTCTTTAATTGATTCGGTTGCGGCAGAACATTCTGCACGTATGCAGGCTATGGATACGGCAACGAACAATGCAAAAGAGATGGTAAAAAGTTTAAATGTACAATACAATAAAGCGCGTCAAGCCGCTATTACTACAGAGCTGATAGAAATTATCAGCGGTGTGGAGTCTATGAAATAATGGAGAAAAATATGATTGGAAAAATTAGCCAGGTAATGGGTCCTGTTGTTGATGTTGATTTCGATGGTAATCTTCCAGCAATTAACGAAGCAATTGAAGTGAATGTTAATTTAGAAGGTAGTGAACATCGTTTAGTATTAGAAGTTGCAGCACATTTAGGTGACGGTCGTGTAAGAACGATTGCAATGGATATGAGTGAAGGTTTAGTTCGTGGTATGGCTGCTAAAGCTACAGGTGCACCGATAAGTGTACCGGTCGGTGAAAAAGTACTGGGCCGTATCTTTAACGTTATTGGTGAAACTATTGATGGCGGAGAGCAGGTTACTGATGCTCCTACATGGTCAATTCACCGTGAACCACCTGCATTAGTTGATCAGTCAACTACTACAGAAATGTTTGAAACAGGTATTAAAGTTGTTGACTTGCTTGCTCCTTATGCTAAGGGTGGTAAAGTTGGACTATTCGGTGGTGCCGGTGTTGGTAAAACAGTTATTATCATGGAGCTTATTCACAATGTTGCTCATGGTCATGAGGGGTTATCAGTATTTGCCGGTGTTGGTGAAAGAACTCGTGAAGGAAATGACCTTTACTATGAAATGAAAGAATCGAACGTCTTGGACAAAGTTGCACTGTGCTATGGTCAGATGAGTGAGCCTCCAGGAGCACGTAACCGTATCGCACTTACTGGTCTTACAATGGCCGAGTATTTCCGTGATGAAAAGAAACTTGATGTATTGATGTTTATCGATAATATCTTCCGTTTCGCACAATCAGGTTCAGAGATGTCTGCACTGCTTGGACGTATTCCATCAGCAGTTGGATATCAGCCGACACTAGCTCGTGAAATGGGTGCATTACAAGATCGTATTACATCAACTAAAGACGGTTCTATTACTTCTGTTCAAGCGGTATACGTACCTGCGGATGACTTGACTGACCCGGCTCCTGCATCTGTTTTTGCTCACTTAGATGCAACAACAGTTCTTAACCGTAAAATTGCTGAAAAAGGTATTTATCCTGCCGTTGATCCATTGGATTCAACTTCACGATTACTTGACCCGCAAATTTTAGGTGAAGAGCACTATAATGTAGCACGTGGTGTTCAACAAACACTTCAAAAATATAAAGACCTTCAAGATATCATTGCGATTCTTGGTATGGATGAGCTTTCTGAAGATGATAAAAATGTTGTTGAACGTGCTCGTAAAATTGAGAAATTCCTTTCTCAGCCATTCTTCGTTGCAGAAGTTTTCACTGGTGCTCCAGGAAAATATGTTAAACTTGAAGATACAATTGCCGGTTTCAAAGGTATCTTAAACGGTGACTATGACTACATGTCTGAAAACTCATTTTATATGGTTGGAAACATGGATGAAGCTCTTGCTAAACACGAGAAAAACAAATAAGCATATTGCTTAGTAAAGGACTGTAATGGATACATTTAAACTTGAAATCCTAACTCCTAACGGTGAGATCTATAATGGTGATGCTGTTAGTGTTGTTCTTCCTGGTAAAGAGGGAGAATTTGGTGTTCTGGCAGGTCATGCATCTCTAACTACATTGTTAGAAGCTGGCGTGGTAGATATCGAAAAAGAAGATAAATCAGTCGAGTCTATTGTTGTTAATTGGGGTGTTGTTCAAGTTGATGAAGAAAAAGTTGTTATTTTGGTTGAAGGTGCTGCTGCTATTCGTGGTAAAACTGAATCTGAAATTGCTAAAGCTCTTGACGAAGCAAAACAGCTTATTAGTGAAATTGCAGATTCAAGTTCTGCAATTGCATCTGTATCAGCAAAAATTGAATCTGCTGCACAAAAGTTAATATAATAGATAGATGATTAATAATTTAATAGATTTTTACCTAAAAAGCCACCCTGTGACTCTTGGTGTATTACTACTTTTGTCTGTATACTTCATTGTATTAAACTGGGTGTTTTTTTACCGCTATTTTTCTCTTAATAACTGGCTTTCTCGTGAAAGTGCTTCTCTTGAATCACTTTTACTTGGGGCAACTACAGTTAATGAAAACTCTTTTTTAAATAATTTTATAAAAACAAGTAATATTGTTTCAAAAGAAGTTTTAGGACTTGGCATGCTTGCCGCAACTAAAGAGGCTACAAAAGGACTTTCTGTACTTTCTGTTTTTGCTTCTACCTCTCCTTTTATAGGACTTTTTGGTACTGTAGTTTCTATATTGGATACATTTTCGCATATTGGACAAAACAGTGGAGGTATGTCTATTATAGCAAGCGGTGTTTCAGATGCATTAGTCGCAACAGCATCAGGTATATTTGTAGCTACATTTGCGTACACATATCATCAGATTTTGAAAAGAAACTCTTTTGAAATAATTAGCTATATTCAAATGCAAAGTGATGCGATTTTAGCGCGTAAGGCGTAAAATGCTGTATGATTGGGATGAAAAACCAGAACTCAATATTACTCCGCTTGTGGATGTAATGCTTGTTCTTCTAGTGGTTTTGATGGTAATTGCTCCAAATATTATTTATGAAGAAAATATAAAACTGCCTCAAGGTTCTACAAGTCAGCAGCTATCAAAAATACCCCCGGTGCATATAACTATAGATAAAGAAAAAAATATAAGAGTAAACAAAGATACATATCTTTTAAATGCATTTATGGATAACTTTTCTTTGTATGCAACGAAGTTGAATAAAAAAGCAACTGTGCTTATCAGTGCAGACAAACGTTTGGATTATGGTGTAGTTATGTCAGTACTTGCTGCGGTAAAACAGGCCGGCTTTACTGAGGTATCTTTAGCTACAAATGGATAATAGCAGCCGTTATTTTTATATAAGTGGTTTTATATCACTCTCTCTTTTTGCGTTATTTTTATTTTCATTCATATATATGATGTTCAATGTATCAAAAACAAAAACGTATGGCTATAAAAAAGAAAATTATATTTCGGTTTCAATTAAAATGACAAACAGCAAGCACTCTGCAAAGAAGAAGACGTCTAAAGCTCCCCCTCCAAACAAAAAAGCTGTAAAAAATGTAGATATAAATAATCTTTTCAGTGATGTATGGACAAAAAAAATAAATAACAGTGTGAAAAAACCTGAAAATAAAAGACGCATTGAGCAAATACAAAAAAAGATTAGTACAACAAAACAAAACAATGTAGAATCAGTAGCTAAAAAATTTGAGAGTTTGCAAAATACTCATTCTGAGACACAAGAAGAAGCGGCATCCGCAGCTAGTGAAGTTAATGAATATTTAGCTAAAATTCAAGATATTGTTTATCAGCATTTTAATGTGCCTCAAAACAGTGAAGGCAATAGTGTTAAAACTGTAATAGAACTTGATCCGTTTGGTAAACTAATTGATTTTAGAATACTGAGTTATTCTAATAACGAAGCACTTAACCAAGAGGCAGATATGATGAAAGAACGATTGAAAAATATTGTATTCCCTGTGAATCCAAAAAACAGATCGAGTAAAACGATTGTAATATTAATTTCTAAGGAGTAGATTTTGAAAATATTTTTTTCATTATTCATTTTGGTAGGCCTTTTATTTGCAAGTGATGCAACTATAGAAGTAGTAAAAAAAGCAGATTCTTTACCTTCGATGGCAGTTGAAGATGCATCTGTCAGTTATGATGATACGTTCAAATTACGTTTTTTTAAATCTTTGGTTGCTGACTTGAATGTTATATCTTTGTTTAATGTAGACAGACACCACAGACTTGCAAACTATAATGATACAAATGTTTTAGTTGAAAATAAAGATATGAGCTATGTCTTACGATATAAAATGTTTGAAGATGATAACAGAGCTTTAAATATTGAGATGAAGCTTTTTAACAGAGATGAAGAAGTGTTTTCAAAACGCTACAGAGTAAATAAAAAAAATATCTACATGTTTATATCTCATGCAATGGCTTATGATATCAATGAGTTTATGGGTGAACCCTCAGTTGAATGGATGAAAAGAAAAGTTATCTTTGCCCGTATTGTTGCTCCCAAAAAGAGTGAAATAATTATTGCTGATTATACATTGTCTTATCAACATGTTATTATCAAAGGCGGACTTGATATTTTTCCAAAATGGGCAAACAAAGCACAAAACGCATTTTATTATACCTCCTTGGACCCATTGAAGCCTACTTTGAAATATGTAGATATAAAAACTGCAAAAGTAAAAAATATTATATCTTCTGATGGAATGATGGTATGTTCTGATGTGAGCGAAGACGGAAAAAGCCTCCTTTTAACTATGGCAAGAAATGGACAACCGGATATTTATTTATACAATACAACGACAAAAAAGTATAAAAGAATTACGACATATAGCGGCATAGATGTAAATGGTCAATTTATGGGAGATAATAAAATAATTTTTATTTCATCTCGTTTGGGGTATCCAAATGTTTTTTCAAAAAGGTTGGATACCGGGGTAGTTGAACAAATGGTCTATTATGGAAAAAGCAATTCTTCATGCAGTGCACAGGGACATTACATTGTATACGAAGCGCGTGAAAGTTCTAATGCTTTTAGTGTAAATACATTTAATCTGCATCTTATTTCAACAAAAACAGATTTTATCAGAAGATTGACTGCTACGGGTATAAATGAATTTCCAAGATTTTCAAAAGATGGCGATGCTATTATAT
>CAZDEM010000105.1:5243-7070 GCA_964504315.1 uncultured Sulfurimonas sp. | reverse complement strand
CTATTAAATCAGTGGCAGATTATAAAAATACCTTAAAGTTCATTAATTCACTAGAACAAAGTGAGCTGGTGGTTGATATACACAACTTTGATATTAAAGCGGATCAAACTCTAAATTCCGATTTAAATATATCTGTATGGGGGATTACATACTAATGAAAAATTTATACTTACTATTAACACTCCTCATAGCAACACAACTGTTTTCTAATGAATTAGCATGGGTTGATGAGCAAGTTGAGGCAATTAAGCCGGCAAGAGTTGGAATTTCTGACAAAGACATTTCTAAAATCAAAAATCCTTTTATTTTCTTGCATAAAAATGATGATTCAAAACTATCAGGAGCAAAGAAAGGAATATCTCCTGCTTCTTACAAAAAAGTCGTCAAACGAAGAACTTTACACTTTAGACTAGAAGCCATCTTAAATAAATCAGCAATGATTAATGGAAAATGGTACAAACAGGGCAGTTATGTACATGGCTATAAATTAGTTAAGGTTGACAGAAAATCTGTTCTATTAATTCGAAAAAATAAAAAACTTCTTCTTTCCACAATAAGTAGAAGTAAAAAAATTAAAATCAACAATAAGTAGGGATCTCAAATGAAATTTATAAAAACATCGGTTTACGCGGCTATGATTACCGTTATGCTTTCAACAAGTAGTTTTGCAGACTGTTCTTATGAGCTTTTTAGTATCAGTTCTGCAAAAAACACTAAAATAGTTGATTTTGTCGAGCAACTTAGTGATGAATGTGGCTTTAGTATTATAGTTACTGATCCCAATGCAAAAAAATTCTTAAATACAAGATTGAATAAAACAAACTTAAAGAATTTAACTATTGATGAAGTACTCAATATTATCTTAACAGAACACAATCTTTCTTATACACTTGAGAACAATTTACTGAAAATCTCTTATTTAAAGACAAAAGTGTTTAGTATAGACTACATTCTTTCACAAAGAAAAAGTAGTGGCAGTACTGATGTTACCCTCAGTTCTTCATCTAATGCACAGCCAGGGGGAGCGGTTGGCGGCGCCACAGCAGGATCCACAGCTTCTACGCAAGGTGGAGCAGGATCTGCCAGAGGAGGAAAAAACAACACATCTGATACCGGTATAAAAATCGAAAGCTCTGATGAAGTAAAATTTTGGGAACAACTCGATACTGAATTTCAAAGTGTTTTGAATCGTCCGCATGATATCTATAAAGCTCCTGCTCCAATTATAAATAAAAATGCAGGATTGATTACTGTTACGGCAACCGATAAACAGTTAAAACGTTTTGAAAGTTATTTAAAAAAGCTTCAAGATAAAGTAAAACTGCAGGTTCTTATAGATGTACAACTGCTCTCTGTAACAATGAGTAAAGGAAAATCAACAGGTATTGACTGGAAGCAGCTCTATGCACTTCAAAATATCAAGCTTTCTGCTAGTACAGCCAACTATAACAATATAGGAACAACAATACCTGCAGATGGTATTATCACGGATACTGCTGCTGTAGGTGCAGGTGCATCACAGCTATTAACCATGAGCGCTGGTGGTCAACTGACAGAAGTTATCAAGTTCTTAAAAACGCAAGGAGATGTTACTTCTATATCAAACCCAAAAGTACTCACTTTAAATAATCAACCGGCACTTATTACCGCTGGAACTGAGTATTTTTATAAAATTATTTCTTCCACAAATCAACAGGGAACAGGTGGTGGAGTGGCTGCGACAACACAAAATGACACAGTTAATTCTGTATTTGCAGGTGTTTTGTTAACCATTACTCCTGAAATTTCTGATGATAAGACAATTACCCTGAAGATTAATCCATCATT
>CAZDEM010000105.1:0-5143 GCA_964504315.1 uncultured Sulfurimonas sp. | reverse complement strand
TTACTCCTGAAATTTCTGATGATAAGACAATTACCCTGAAGATTAATCCATCATTATCTGAAACAACAACAGACATTTCACAAACTCCAAACAGCGGAAGAGATATGCCGCCGGATTTAAACCGCCGTCAACTCTCTTCTGTTGTAACAGTTAAAGATGGCAATAGAATCATTTTAGGCGGTCTTATTAACTCCAAAAATACAAGTGATACAAATCAGGTACCTATTTTAGGCAGTATTCCTATTCTTGGTTATTTATTTAAACATGAATCAATAGTAAAAACTGTAGAAGAACTTGTAATTATTATTGAGCCGCATATTATCCACAAAGAAAAAAATTCAATTTCACTCAGTGATTTAGGGTACGAAGGTCTTAGTGATGATCTGCTTACACTCGAATTTGCTTCAAAAGAAAAAAAAGAAGTAAAACTAAATCAAAAAGACACTGCAGAGAAAGAAGGTAAATAGCATATGGACAGTATCTTTGCAAATTCCAAAAATATTTTCTTAGATACGGTCAATGCCAAAGATTATATACAGCTAGACAGAGTGTCTACTATATATAAATCTTTAAAAGACTCAATGACTAAACCTCTTAAAATGATACTTCTGTTTGGAAAACCAGGTACAGGTAAGAGTATGTTTTTGACAAAACTTTACAATGACTTGTATCAAGAGAATAATATATATCTCTACCAAACACCTATTGTGGATGAAAATGAATTTTATAAAACACTTGCACAAGACATATTCAATATAAAATATAATGACACCTTAAATTTCACTCAATTTATGAAGATTGTAAAGGATAGAGCAATAGAAGAAGTTCCGATTGTTTTATTAGATGAAGCACAACTTTATTCTGAAATATTAATGGAAAAAATAAGACTTTTGTCTGATACAAGATGTATTAAATTTGTTATTACTTTACATAAAACAGAAAAAGAAGACCTTATTGCAAAAGAGCATTTTCAAACAAGAATTTGGGAAACGTTTGAACTTGAGAATGCTTCAAATGTGGAACTCAAAATTTATATACAAAAAAAGCTCATGAAAGCAAACTGTTTTGATACTGCGAATATGTTTAGTACAAAAACAGTAAATAAGATTTACAAACTTACAAATGGAAACTACAGAGATACAAATAAATTGCTTTATACACTCTTTGATATTTATGATACCTATGAGCAAAACAGCCATATATATCCAATAAATACAACTCATATTCCAAATAAATTTGTAGAAATGGCTGCAATACACACGGGACTCATTAATGCTTAATATTCATGATTTAGAAAGACGTTGGAAAATATATAAAATAAAATCTTTTTTACCTTATATTTTTATAGGAATAAGTTTAATAATTATTATTCCCCTTGCATATAATTTTTACCCAGATTCAAAAAAGAGTACGCCTCAAAAAAAACAAATTATACAAAAAAAGAAAGTTCAAGTATCAGATATCCAAAAAAAAGCTAAAGTTGACAAAATTGAACCAACAGTAATAATAGCACAAAAAAAATCAGTAGCCCCACAGCCAGCCGTACAAACTCAGACCCTGCAACCATCAATGAATTTTATGAAAAGCATTCAACATCAAGCATCACAACCACAATATATAAAACAGCCAACTGTAAAAAAACCAAGAAAAATGGCTAAACGAAAAGTCGCTAAGGAAGTTATTCAGGATGTTTCGCCTGAAATTACTCCAGTGAAAAAAGAACCAAAAGTTACCATTACTATTGAGCGAAAAGAGACTCAAAATGATATTTTTGAAATTATTAAGCGCTTTAAGAAAAACAACAATCCTGCTCTTAGTCTGTTTGTTGCAAAAAAATATTATGAACTTGGCAACTATGAACAGTCATATAATTATGCTCTCATTACAAATCAAATAAATTCCAATATAGAAGCAAGCTGGATTATTTTTGCAAGATCACTTGTAAAACTCCATAAAAAGGATAAAGCAATTCATACACTTCAAGCGTATATAAAAGTTTCACACTCAAGCAATGCAGAGATACTTTTAAATGAAATCAAATCAGGAAAATTTAAATGAAATTAATCATACTTTTTATACTCGCTTATAACCTTTTGGCATACGATATAAAACAAAATTTATTTACTTTATATCAAAATAAAAAATACGAAAAGGTTTGCACGACAGGTTTTAATAATTTTCAAAAATATAAACAAGATGAAGAATTTGTCAATTTATATGCATTTGGATGTTTATATTCAGACTATATAGATAGGTTGTCTATACCAATAGCCACATTGAAATTTTCAAAAGAGGCTCGTGCAAACTCAGCTTATTTTTCAGTTATTTTAATGCAAAAAAAACTTTTATATCATGCTCTTCTTGACGGATATGATTTGTCTAAGTATATTCTTCCATCAACGGATTATGTTTTATCAAAAGTCTTTGATTTATATACAAAACTCGGTAAGCATGAACCAAGAGCTTTTTACCTGTTTGAAGACCCAAGTGATCCAAAACTCAGCTACAAGCTCTATATTTCTAAAAATTATAGAATCAGTAAAATGGTTATTGAAGAATATTATGATACAATAATTTTAAAACGTCACGTATATTGGTAGGAGTTATTGTGGATAGAATAACAACTGACTTACTTGCTAACGGTTCAATAATGAAGGGTCAAGTAGACAGGCTTTTAGCAAAAGGTATTAGCGAAAATCTAATCCTTCGAGATATTACTCTCTCTGGCTTCATGACTATGGAACGACTTGTCAGGTTCATTGTTCATCAAATAAGAGAAGGTGTTTATGACCTTTCTATCATTGATAATTATGATTACATACAAGAAAAAGCAGTACTTGAAAGACTGGCACAAGAACTTGACCTTCTCTTTTTAGATCTTGATTCTATTGACATGGATTATAATCTTATAGAAAAAGTCCCTCTCAATCAACTCGAAAAGCATAATGCAATACCAATATCTCAAGATGATATGAGTGTCACTGTTGCTTTTAGCGATCCATTGGATATGGATGCTCAAGAGGCCATTCAAAGACTTTTTCCAAGAAAAATTCTTAAAATTGCTTTAGCTACAAAAAAACAGATTTTGTCTTATTTATATAAAATTAGTCTCAAAGACAGTATTAAAGATTTGGTAAAAAAAATACGCGATGAGTTAAACTCTATCAGTACGATAGAAGAACAACAAGAAGCATCTTCAATTTTACTTCTTATAGATGTTGTTTTAAAAACATGTATTAATTCCAGATCAAGTGATGTCCATATTGAACCCACTGAAAAGAACTGCATGGTTCGAGGGCGTATAGATGGAAAATTGACTGAAATGTTTATTTTTGAAAAAGATATTTATCCACCTCTCGCTTCAAGGCTAAAACTGCTTGCAAATTTAGATATTGCTGAAAAAAGAAAACCACAGGACGGTCGATTTTCTACCATGGTTGGAGCCAGAGAATATGACTTTCGTATATCAACCCTGCCAATACTTTACGGTGAATCAATTGTTATGCGTGTTTTAGATAAACAAAAAGCACTTGTAAGACTGGAAGACGCAGGAATGGACTCCATTAGTTACCAAAAACTACTTAAAGGTCTCAAAACACCATATGGAATTATTCTGGTTACCGGGCCTACAGGAAGTGGTAAAACTACTACTTTGTATGGTGCGTTAAATGAACTCAGAAATGTCGAAGATAAAGTAATTACTGTTGAAGATCCGGTTGAGTATAGAATGAATCTCATTCAGCAAGTCCAGGTCAATGCAAAAGTTGGTCTTAGCTTTGCTGATGCACTAAGGTCAATTCTAAGACAAGATCCTGATAAGATTATGATTGGTGAAATTCGCGATCAGGAAACACTTGAAATTGCTATTAAAGCAGCATTAACGGGCCACATGGTTATTTCAACACTTCATACTAACGATGCCATTAGTGCAATACCGCGTATGGCAGATATGGGCATCGAGCATTACCTGATCAGTGGTGCTCTTGTAGCTATTCAGGCACAAAGACTCGTTAGAAAAATATGTACGCATTGTAAGGCAGAAGATACACTCTCTGCATCCGTTTTAGAAGAAATAGACGGAGTTGTACCAGAAGGTACAATTTTTTACAAAGGAAAAGGTTGTAAAGAGTGTGCTGACACCGGTTATATGGGAAGAGAAATGATATGTGAAGTACTTAATATTTCAGAAGAACTCTCTTCTTTAATTGCTAAAGGTGCTTCCAAAGAACAGATGCTTGAACAAGCTAAAGAAGAAGGGTTTATAGGACTCTTTCAAAATGGTATCCAAAAAGCAATTGATGGCATAACCAGTATAGAAGAAGTATTAAAGGTGGCCAAAGGATGAAATATTTTATAGCAACTGTTTTAACAAAAGGGAAAAAAGAAGAGATTGGGCTTTATGCTGAAAATAAAAAGGAGGCGAATAGTTACGCTAAATTAAAATTTTCCGGCATTATTATCAAAGTCGCAGAAGCTCAAGAACCTCTTGAAGTACAACTGAAAAGATTTAAAACAAGTTTTTTATCAAATATAAAAAAGAGAAAAATCAAGCCTGATGCACTTATTGCAGCGATTCGACAATTAGCCGTTATGACTAATGCAGGTATTTCTATACATGATTCACTCAGTGAAATTGCAAGTGCAACAACAGATGAAGCACTAAAATTTGTCTTTTCAAAAATTGCAGAAGATATTAATGCCGGGCACTCGATTTCCTCAGCAATGCAAAACTTTCGCTATGAACTTGGAAATTTAACTATTGCAATGGTTGAACTTGGAGAAAAAACCGGTAATTTGGATGAAGCTTTATACTCCTTGGCCAATATGCTTGAAGAAATAAGAGCCAATGTTGTTAAATTTAAAAAAGCAATGGCATATCCAAGAAATGTAATGATTGCGATGGCTATTGCATTCACCATTTTAATATCATATGTGGTGCCTCAGTTTAAATCAATTTTTGAAGAGCTCCATGCACAACTGCCTTTACCAACACTTATTTTATTGAAACTTGAATATATTTTTAACAATTTTGGTCCATACGTTTTAGCAATTCTTGCTATTATATTTTTTGTTTTTAAATACTTAATTAATAACTATGAAAATATAAGATATGGTTGGCATAAATTTTTGCTAAAAGTATATT
>CAZDEM010000104.1:0-7117 GCA_964504315.1 uncultured Sulfurimonas sp. | reverse complement strand
CACCAACAATCATACCTTCATACACTTCAGTTTGAACACCGATGAAAAGAACACCGCGGTCTTGAATACCAAATAGTGAGAAAGCAAGTGTAGAACCTGCTGTCATAGAAACGAGCGCACCATATGAACGAGACTCAACAGCACCTGTAAACGGACGGAATTCCAAGAAAGAGTGATTCATTACACCCTCACCTTTTGTATCTGTTAAAAATTGTCCACGAAAACCGATAAGTGCACGAGCCGGAATTTCAAACTCAATACGCTGAAAACCTTGTCCCATTGGAAGCATTGATTTCATTTCAGCTTTTCTCTTACCAAGACGCTCAATTACAGTACCACCTAATTCTTCAGGAACATCAATCACTAAATGCTCAAACGGTTCACATTTAACACCTTCAATCTCTTTAACAATAACTTCCGGACGGGAAATTGAGAATTCAAAATCTTCACGACGCATATTTTCAGCAAGAACAGTAATTTGAAGTTCACCACGACCTGAAACTTTAAATTTACCCTCACCGATAACTTCAAGCTTCATAGCAACGTTTGTATTCATTTCAAATTCAAGACGTTCACGAAGTTTGTTTGAAGTAACGTGTTTACCTTCTTTACCGGCTAAAGGAGAATCATTTACGGCAAATACAACTGTAAGTGTAGGCTCTTCAACATGCATAGGATCAAGTGCAACCGGATTAGTAGGGTCACAAACAGTATCTCCAACATCAACAGTTTCCATACCTGCAAAAGCTACGATATCACCAGCTTCTGCTTGATCAATTTCCATACGGTTAAGCCCAAGAAAACCGATAAGTTTAGAAATCTTCCCTTTTACCATTTCACCGTCAGCTTTTGCAAGCATAACATTGTCGCCTTTGTTCACTGTACCGTTAAAAATACGGCTGATACCGATTTTACCGACATAGTTGTCATAATCAAGTGTGAATACCTGTGCTTGCAAAGGATTTGCAGCATCACCTTCCGGTTCAGGAATATTGTTTATAATTGTTTCAAAAATACATTCAAAATTTCCATCCGGGTCTTCCATATCTAATTTTGCCATGCCATCACGAGCAGCAGCATAAATAATAGGAAAATCCTGTTGCTCATCAGTAGCACCCATCGCCGCAAAAAGGTCAAACATTTCATCTACAACACGTTCAGGATCAGCTGAAGGTTTGTCGATCTTGTTAATAACAACAATTGGCATTTTACCAAGGGCAAGCATCTTTTTAACAACGAACTTTGTTTGAGGCATAACACCTTCATAAGCATCAACAAGTACTAAAACACCATCAACCATTTTTAAAACACGCTCAACTTCACCACCAAAATCGGCGTGGCCCGGAGTGTCAATAATGTTAATTTTATAATCTTTATAACGAATAGCCGTATTCTTAGAAAGAATCGTAATACCACGTTCTTTTTCTAAATCATTACTATCCATAGCTCTTTCATCATGTTGTTCATGTGAACCAAAAGTACCGGATTGCTCCAGTAAACCATCAACCAGTGTAGTTTTACCATGGTCAACGTGTGCAATAACTGCAATATTTCTAATTTTTTGCATTAGGGGGTTTCCTTCTTGGGAAAATTTTTCGTGATTATACCCAAATAATTATTATATCCTTGTAAAATTCATGATATACTTTGCTTATGATTAAATATCCGCAGAGTCTTGATACGATTTTTAACAAACTGTACAAACATAATATAAAACCTGTTATTGTCGGCGGTTATATTCGTGATGTAATTTTAAATATACCCTCAAATGATATTGACATTGAACTATACGGTATTGCATCTCTTGATGAAGTAGAACACATTTTACAGGAATTTGGAGATGTAAACAGTGTCGGTAAAAGTTTTGGTGTGTGTAAACTGTTCTATAATGATTTAGACTTGGACTTTTCACTGCCAAGACAAGACAATAAAATTGCTTCTGGACACCAAGGTTTTAAAATAACTGTTGATACAAATTTAGATTTTAAAACAGCTGCAAGCAGAAGAGATTTTACAATCAATGCAATCGGATATGATGTCAAAAATAAAAAAATATTAGACCCATATCACGGCAGAGAAGATTTAGATAAAAAGATATTAAAAGCGGTAGATAATAAAAAATTTAAAGAAGACCCGTTAAGAGTGCTTCGAGCTGTAGTTTTTGCATCACGTTTTGATATGAAACTTGACAAATCCCTTGAGTTTACATGTAAGCATATGATACAAAACAAACTCCTTGATGAACTGCCTAAAGAGCGAATTTTTCAGGAGATAAAAAAGCTTCTTCTCAAATCAGACAACCCCTCCGGCGGATTTTATCTGCTCAAAGATTTAGGAGCATTTTCATTTTTCCAAGAATTTAACACGCTTGATGAAAAAGAGTATGCAGAAATTTTAAATGCCCTGCAAAAACTAAAAACCTTTCAGATAACAAGTGATAAAGAATTTGTTATACTCGCTTTAGCTGTTATAACATCAAAGTTTTCAGATGTACAAACTCAAAAATTTTTAAATAAAATAACAAATGAAAAAATAATAATTGAAAAAGTTTTTACACTCCATCAAATTGATTTTAATTTGGAGAGCTTGGATGATTATGATATATATACACTTGCTAGAAAAATAGATATTAAGTTTTATTCACATTACTTACATGTAACACAAAATAAAAAAGAAAAGATAGAGTATTTACTCGAAAAAGCAAAAAAGCTGAGTGTTTTACACGAACCAATCCCCCCGTTTATAAAGGGAAAAGATTTAATAGAACTGGGTATGCAGCCATCAAAAGAATTTTCAAAGATACTTGAATATACTTATCAGGCGCAAATTCGAAATGTTTTTAAAGATAAACCAAGTGCTCTGTCCTGGTTGAAAAGGAATCTACTTTCCTAAAACATTCATTTTTTTTTGCAATTGAACATATTGATTTATAGTATTTATGGCTGTTCCAAGAGTATCAGCAAGCTTTGAAGCATATATTTGCTTGTTTCGTGTGTCAAAATCATCTACAATCTCTTTGTAATTTTCTAAAAATTTTTGAGCCAGTTCAATTGTTTGTATATTTATTTGCTTACTTGTCAATATAGCAATAAATAAATCAAAAGCTTTTTTCTTTTTTGCATCCATATCATCACTTTTAATGTAATATGTTTGTGTTTTTTCATCAAGTGAAGTAAGCTTTTTCATAATTTCGTTAATTCCATCAACACTGACTTCAAAGTCTTTCATACTGTTTTTTACATAAGAACGCATCTCTGTAAGATTCATTTTTGATATTTTTTCAATTAAATGTGAATCTGTTTGCTCATCTTGACTTTTATTTCTTTTACCAAACATCTTAACAAACATATATATTCCTTACATCTTAATTTGCATTATTTTGAATCTCTGACAAATATTTACCTTCTACATAGTCAATATCCATCTCTTTGACTAGAATGTATGTTGCTTCATCTTCTATATTCTTTATCCACGTTTTTACACCCTTTTCGTGAGCCATAACATTAAAACCATCAATTATACTACGATTTTGGCTTAATTTGCCTATATTTGAATAATATGTATCGAATCTAACAACATCAATATCTAATTCTCTCAAATACAAAAAGCTGGTATGAATAGCTCCCAATCTGTCTATTGCTATAAGCACACCCAAACTTTTTAATGATTTAATAATACTGTTATACCTGCTTATATAAGAATAATATTGCATTTCATTCAAAACAAACATCACTTGTGTGCCGGCATACTCTTTTAAAAGTTCTTTTGTTTTTGCAAGAAATTTGTCATTTCTTAACGATGTCGGTAGAATATTTACTGCATAAATGTTTTCTTCGTATATACAGTTTTTAAGTATTTCCTCTAAAACCATCAAATCAAAACTAACACCAAGTCCTAATTTATTAATAACTTTCAAGTATGTTTTAGGATGAATTATTTTATTATTTTGACCTTTAAGTTTTACATAACACTCTCGAAATACTACACCATCTGCATTATTATAAACTTCTTGTGACATAATGAGCAGATTTCTATTTTCAATAGCATCAATAACTAACAGTTCCAATTCGTTTGGATTGATAATTTCTTCTTCATATTTGGTATTTTTGTTTTTATTTTGAAGTTCAAAAAGGTTTTCAATTAAATAATTCAAATCTTTTGAATAACTTGTATCAGTAATTGCCCCTGATATTTTGACTTCAATATCATCTATATTTAAGTCATTTGATTTTAAACATAAAAGTTCCAATAAAGTGCTGTATTTATCTTTAAAACCTTCAAGTCTTATAATAAAATCACCACCTTTTATATGACCTATTGGAATATTTTCAATGCCCTCTTTTTTTAAATACTCCATTATCCAATCAGCAACATACTTTAAAACTTTATCACCATTTTTTATTCCATAAAGAATATTAATGTCATTTAAATTATCTATGCTTATAAGAATAAGTGTGTAGTCTTTTTTATGTCTTATCTCTTTTTGCAGATATTGATACAGGTATTCTCTTGTAAAGGTTTTTGTCACGCTATCGGTTATTTTTACATCAAAGCCTCTGTATATCAGAAAAAAAATAAAATAGACACTTACAAGCAGAAGTAAAATAGCTTCTATATAGAATGAAGTTTGCAGCGTTGTATAATTAGTGATGAGTGTGTGAAAAATTAAAGCAAGTATAAGAGCAAAGATAGGCAAACCCATTCTAAGCGCTAACTTAAAACGGTATTCCCTCTCTTTTGTTTGGGGCAGTAACATTTAAACGTCTAAATGTTTCACATCTTTTGCATGTGTTTCAATATAGTTACGGCGAGGTTCTACTTCATCGCCCATAAAGAGAGTAAATGCATCTGATGCCACTTCTGCATCTTCTATGGAAATCTGTAAAAGTACACGGTTTTCAGGTGTCATCGTTGTTTCCCATAATTGTTCAGGGTTCATTTCACCCAGACCTTTGTAACGCTGAATATAAGCACCTTTTTTCGCATAATCTTTAATATCTTCAAGTACTTCTATGATATCTTTATCAAAATGGATATCCCACTCCATAATCTTTTTATAAACAAAACTTGCTTCATTAAAATGCGGAGCAGAAAACAGATCATCATTTATAAGCAACTCTTCCATTCCGGTCTGTGTTTGAACAAAAAGATGAATTTCATTTGTCTCTTCATTGATAGTATGGGTTAAAATATTATTGCCTATTGAAGTTAAAAATTTCTCTATCTCGACAAACATCTCTTTGGCCGGCAAGGCAATTAAATCAGGATTTTCTATAAAATGACGAATCAATTTTACAAGAGCATAACGGCGGTTAAGTGCTTCAAGTGAAGAAGCATAATGATCTACCATTTTAAAATAAGCAACCAAATCATTATGCCCTACACCGTCTATATCTAATGATTCTATACCGTTGTCAATCAAATAATCATTCATTGCACGGTCATCTTTAAAATAGATCTCTTTTTTACCCTTTTTATAACGGTAAAGAGGCGGCTGTGCAAGATACAAATAACCTTTTTCAATAATATCGCGGAAATATCTAAAAAAGAAAGTAAGCAGAAGCGTTTGAATATGAGAACCGTCAACATCCGCATCGGTCATAATAATGATTTTATGATAACGGAGTTTCTCTTCATTATACTCTTCACCGATTCCACAACCCATAGCCGTGATCATATTGGTAATTTCATCAGATTTTAGAATCTTTTCAAGTCTTGCTTTTTCAACATTTAAAATCTTACCTTTTAGTGGTAAAATTGCTTGAAAAACACGGTCACGTCCCATTTTTGCCGAACCGCCCGCAGAGTCCCCTTCCACCAGGTATAGTTCACAAATACTTGCATCTTTACTTTGGCAATCAGCAAGTTTCCCCGGAAGTGTTCCAACACTCATGGAATCTTTTCTACGTGTTAATTCTCTTGCTTTTTTAGCAGCTTCACGACCGCGTGCAGCCATGAGAGCTTTACTTACAATTGCTTTGGCTTCTATAGGATTTTCTTCAAAATATTTATTAAGTGCTTCACCGGTTGCTTTTTGAATTAACGGGCGAACGTAAGTATTTCCAAGTTTTCCTTTTGTCTGTCCTTCAAATTGTGGTTCTGGAACACGAGCTGACACAATGGCAATTAAACCTTCTTTAACATCATCTCCGGAAATTTTGACATCTTTTTCTTTTGCAGCACCGTTTTTAGAATTATAATTGGATATAACACGTGTTAATCCTGCACGAAAACCGGCTTCATGTGTTCCACCGTTTGGAGTACGAATATTATTGACAAAAGAAGCAAGCTTTTCTTCATAAGAATCATTGTACATAATTGCTATATCAAATTCTATATCTTCAGCTTTACCGCTAAAACTATATACATTTGCAACAACTTCTCTTTTGTTCATATCCGATACATATTGCGCAATACCGCCTTCAAAATGATACACTTCTTTTGTATTAGTTCTCTCATCATTGAATTTTATAGTAATAAATGGATTTAAATAGGCAAGTTCTTTAAAGCGTTTTGCTAAAAATTCATACTCAAATGTTATAGTTTCAGTAAATATACTTGGATCAGCTGCAAATTCTATGGTAGTTCCGGTTTTTCGAGTTGTTCCTGTAACTTCCAGCGGACCTTGAGGAATACCCATTTTAAAATCTTGTTCATGAATTTTACCTTCACGAAAAATTGTCATATGCAAGTCAGATGAAAGAGCATTTACAACCGAAACACCAACTCCGTGAAGTCCGCCGGAAACTTTGTAAGTATCTTTATCAAATTTACCACCGGCATGAAGTACTGTTAAAACAACAGTAGCAGCACTCATATTTTCAGTCGGGTGCATATCAGTTGGAATACCGCGACCGTTATCACTTACTTTACATGTACCGTTTTTTGTAAGAGTTACCGTAATAGTGTCACAATATCCTGCCATAGCTTCATCTATAGAATTATCAATGACTTCATAAACTAAATGGTGAAGACCGCGATGTCCAGTATCTCCTATGTACATACCAGGACGTTTACGAACAGCTTCTAAACCTCTAAGAACTTTAATATTACTAGCGCCATATTCTTGTTGCATTTAATACTCCATTGCCATTTTGGCATAATTGCAGATATTTTA
>CAZDEM010000103.1:0-7124 GCA_964504315.1 uncultured Sulfurimonas sp. | reverse complement strand
ACATTACAGCACAAATACTACACAAAAAAACTATATAATAATACACATAAAAGGATAAATTATGTTTACTGCATTTAAAACAGAAGAAAAAAATAATTGTTGCACACCACAACCGAAGGGGAAAGTGGAATGTCCTAGTTGTCATGAGAAAGCCAAAGGAGTACTCGGTAAAACTCTACAGCATCTTTTGAGAGAAGATGTAAAAGCAAAGCTCTCCTGTTTTGACGGCTTTTATTACTGCAAAACACCTACATGTAAAGTTGTTTATTTTAGAGGTGATGAGATTCTCACGCAAGACGATGTGAGTGTAGTAGTCGGTTTGAAAGAGGGAGCGGTTCCGGCTACTGTGTGTTACTGCTTTGAATGGAGTAAAGAAAAAATACAAGCCGAACTTGAAACAACGGGCAGAACAACAGTAATTGAAGATATTAAAACGAAAATGCAAAATCCGGGATGTTCATGTGAGATACTCAACCCAAGTGGCGGGTGTTGTCTGGGAGATGTTGCCAAGGCTGTAAAAGAGATACAAAAAACAGTCTAAATTTGTTACAATAGCTTTATGAAAATATTATTACTTGAAGATGACACGGCACTGGCAAATATTTTAGTTGATTTTTTGGAAGATGAATATGAAGTGGTGCAGACGTACAGTATGAAAAAAGCATTGCAACTTTCAGAAGATGGACGATTTGATCTTTACATTTTTGATATTAATGTGCCTGACGGTGACGGTATTTCACTTTTACACCAGCTTCGGGATTTTAATGATGAAACGCCTGCTATTTTTATTACTGCTTTTCATGATACAAAATATCTCAAGTCTGCATTTGAATCAGGTGCAAATGACTTTATTAAAAAACCTTTTGATTTAGAAGAGCTGGCGCAGAGAATAGAAAATATAAAAAGGCATTTTGGACTTGAAAGTTTAGTGAAATTGAGTGAGGGCATCACATTTGATACAAAAACACATACACTTAAAACTACAGATAAAACAATTAAACTGACACATAAAGAGAGTGACTGTCTGCACTATTTGTATAAAAACCGGCATCGTGTTATCAGTTCCGATGAATTGCTTCAAAATTTTTGGGAGTATGAAGAGATGCCTAGTGATGATGCCATTCGTACGATTGTAAAAAACCTCAGAAAACACATCTCTAAAGAACATATTGTAAATATTCGAGGGGAGGGCTACAAGTTTGAATGAGTTGGAAAAAAAGTCTTTTTACTCTTTTGTAACTCTTTATCTCGTCTCCTCTTTTTTATTTGTGCTTTTATCCGGTTATTGGTACTACAGTGCGCAAAAAAATTCGTTAGAAAGTACAACATACTATAAACTCAACCATATTGCCGATAAACTCTCAGGACTTATCATCAACGCTCAAATGAAAGGAAAAATCCTGCATCTTCCAAATGAAGAAGGATATGAATACAGTTTGATTTCCGCGAATGAAGCCGCACATTTTCAAACTGGCTATTATGAAAAAAACGGCTATAAAGTTTTGGTTTCAGATGCACCGCAGGAGCACTTAAATATTAAATATGTTGTTGTAAAAACAAATGAGTATTTTCAAAAACTTTTAGAATTGAAAAAGCAAGTCCTTATGGTTATGGGAATTAGCTTTGTTTTTATTGTCATGATTTCTATTATACTTGCCAAGCTTTTTATGAAGCCGGTACATCAGAGGATGGAGCAGATCGAGAGCTTTGTTCAAGATGTTTCGCATGAACTTAATACCCCCATAACTGCTTTGAAAATGAGTGCAAGCCGAGCGATACAAAAAGCCGTGTATGATAAAAAAATACTTACCAATATTTCCATAAGTACAAAGCAGCTTGAGAGCATCTATAAATCATTGACCTTTTTAAATTTTAAGCAAAAGCAGCAAGAAGCAGAGGATGTTAATCTTAAAAATATTGTTGAGCAGACCATCAGATACTATCATGAGCTTACCCAAGCAAAATATATAAAAATACAAACACAGCTTGAAGATGTCCACTTTCGAGTTGTGCCATCCCGTGCGGAAATCTTATTTTCCAACCTGCTGTCAAACGCCATAAAGTATTCTATGCCCCAAACGGCTATAAGCATAAAACTCGATAAAAACTCTTTTACTATAGAAGATGAGGGTGTCGGTATAGAGGCGAAAAAACTTGATGAGATTTTTGAAATGTATAAACGTGAATCAGATATAGCAGGTGGATTTGGTGTAGGTCTGAGTATTGTGAAGCAGATTTGTGATGAATACGGCATAAAAATAAAAGTTGAATCCCAACTGGGGAAAGGAACAAAGTTCCGCCTCTCTTTTTAATAATAATAATTTTCCTTTAAGAACAGTTACTTTATACTTGTATTAATTATAGTTATATGAGGAGTATATTATGATGACGCGAGGGAATTCAATTATAAAAGGTATTGAAACAGCTGAGGTGGTAAAACTGCTTAATAGAGCATATGCAGATGAGTGGCTTGCCTATTATCAGTATTTTACAGAAGCAAAAGTTATTAAGGGGATTATGAAAGATGCGGCATATGCCGAACTGACTCAGCATGCAAATGATGAACTTAGACATGCCAACATGATTGCCGATAGAATCATACAGCTCGGAGGTACGCCGCTTTTGAATCCACAAGATTGGTCTACACATACAAACTGCGGTTATGAAGAGCCGAAAAACTTTGATGTGGTTGCTATACTTGAAGACTCTATAAAAGGAGAACAGTGTGCTATCAGTACCTATTCATCGCTTGCTGATATTGTAAAAGACAAAGATATAATTACCTATAATATGGTTTCTCAGATATTGGCCGATGAGGTTGAGCACGAAGCAGATTTACAAGATTTGCATGATGATATTACAGAATTTGTAGAGCACATTAAAAGTACGATGTAATAAAAAAGAGGGTTAAAGTTCCTCTTTTTTATCAAGTTGTCGTTTTGAATAAATTTCAAAGAGTATAGGAATAATAACTAAAGATAAAACAGCCGAACTTACAACACCGCCAAGCATAGGCGCTGCGATTCGCTGCATCACTTCACTTCCGACTCCATGCGTGTACATAATAGGTGCGAGACCTGCCAAAATAGCAAATACAGTCATTAGTTTTGGACGGACCCTCTGTACAGCTCCCTCATATATGGCGGCATTGAGGTCGTTTACATCAAAGGCATCCCCTCTCATTTGTTTAAACTCCTCTACACTCTCCTGCAGGTAAATTATCATAACAATAGCTGTCTCGGCCGCGACCCCAAGTAGTGCTAGAAAACCTACGATAACAGCTATACTCATAGCAAAATTAAGTATATCAATATAGATAAGACCGCCTAAAAGAGCAAAAGGCAGCGTAAAAAAGACAATGAGCGTCGGTACAGGTTTTTTAAGTGCCATATAGATAAGCAAAAATATTGCGACAAGCACAGCTGGGACTATCCAGATGATGCGTTTCATGGCAGAGTCAAGATACTCAGACTGCCCGGCCCACTCTATGTAATAGCCCGGGTCGAATTTAATCTCGTCTATGAACTTTTGCGCACCTTTTTTGTACTCTGTCGCACTTATGCCCTCTTTAGGTGTAATATAGATGAAAGTAACGGGAGCTGCCATCTCACTTTTGATGACAGAGGCACTTTGTCTATAGGCTACTTTTGCAAGTGAACCCAGCGGTACAAAGCCGAGTTTGGTCTTAACCTGTATATTTCTGATAGACTCAAGACTTCTTCTCTCACTCCCTTCAAGACGAAGACTGATGGGGTATCGCTCCAGCCCTTTATACATTGTAGAAACTTTCATACCTCCGATAGCTAGAGCAGTATACTCTAAGAGGGTGTCTTTATTCATTCCATAACGCGCAAGTTTTTCTTCATCGGGAATTATATCTATATAATACCCCGCACTTGCCTGATCTGCAAAAACAGAGAGTGTTTTGTCGTATGCTCTGAGTTTTTCTTCTATTTGTTTCCCGAATTTTTGCAGACCTTTTGCATCTGTACCATAAAGCTTGATTCCGATAGGTGTTCGTATACCGCTTAATAGCATATCTATACGACCTCGAATCGGGTAGGTCCATGAGTTTGTGAGTCCCGGAACCTGCAGTGCGGCTTCCATATCTTCTCTTAGTTTATCATAGGTCATACCCTTTGGCCACTCGGATTTGGGCTTGAGCGTGATAATGGTCTCGAGCATGCCTAGCGGTGCGGGGTCGGTTGCCGTGCCTGCACGTCCGGCTTTACCAAATACATTCTCAACTTCAGGAAATGATTTGATAATTTTGTCTGTTTTTTGCAAGAGTTGTTTTGCCTGGTCTATACTGATACCGTAAGGAGTAACGGGCATATACATAAATGTCTGTTCATTGAGCATCGGCATAAATTCCCATTTGAGGCTTTTATAAAGAGGGTACATGTAACCCAGAGAAAGCAAAACCAAAACAATGACGAGGTATTTTAATTTTAGCCCATAAACAATGATAGGATGATAGAGCCAGATAAAAAATCTGTTAAGCGGGTTTTTGCTCTCAGGCAGGATTCTTCCTTTGACGAAAAATATCATAAGCGCAGGTACCAGTGTAATACTCAGCAGTGCTCCCGCAGCCATGGCAAATGTTTTTGTAAATGCAAGAGGTGTAAAAAGCAGCCCTTCTTGCCCGCTGAGTGCAAAAATAGGTAAAAAAGAAACAACAATGAGTGCAAGTGCAAAAAAGATTGGACGCCCGACAAGTTGTGATGATTTAAGGATGACGGCAATGCGTTCTTCATTTGTCGGCATTCTTCCCTCTTTGTGCTCAAACTTATGCAGCATTTTATGAGCATTTTCTATCATAACGATGGAGGCATCAACCATCGCTCCAATGGCAATGGCAATACCGCCGAGACTCATTATGTTAGAGCCGATGCCAAAGAGCTTCATTAACAAAAATGTAAAACCGACCGTTAAAGGCAGAACAATGATAACGATGAGTGAAGAGCGAAAGTGCATCAGAAAAAGTCCGATGATAACAACAACAATAACACTCTCTTCAATGAGTGTATGTTTTAAAGTATCTACCGCTTTGTCTATAAGCCCTGAGCGGTCATAAACAGTAACAACATCCACGCCGTCAACTTTGAGCTCTTTCATCTTCTTTTGAACCCGTTGTATCATAGTGTAAACATCTTCGCCGTAGCGTGCCATAACTATACCGCCGACCACTTCACCATCACCGTTGAGGTCTGCCAGACCACGGCGCGGTGCAGGAGTAAGCTCCACTCTTGCAATATCTCCGAGTTTTACAGGTGTGCCCGCTTTTGTGGTGACAACAAGTCCTCTGATATCATCAAGGTTTTTAATGTAGCCTTTAGCCTGTACCATCCATTCATACCCGTTTTTAATGACGATTCGACCGCCTGTGTCATTGTTGTTTTTCTTTAAAACTTTTGCAATATCCTGTATACTGAGATTGTAGCGGACCAGATTGTCATTATTTACAGTGACTTGAAAGGTAGGAACAAATCCGCCGATACTTGCTACTTCACTGACACCGTCAACACCCATAAGTGCATATCGGTAATAATAATCCTGCAGTGTACGAAGCTGGGCAAGATTTTTTGTTTTTGATGTAAGGGCATACTCATAAACCCAACCCACACCGCTCGCATCAGGTCCGAGTGCAATATTCATATTTGCAGGAAGCTGTGATTGAATGGATGCGAGCTGCTCAAGTACACGGCTGCGCGCCCAATAGAGGTCGGTCCCCTCTTTAAAAATGATATAAATCAGACCGTTTTCATAGGTAGAGTAGCCGCGAACCGTGTCTATGTTGGCAATTGCCAAAAACTGTGCTACAAGCGGATAGGTTCCCTGAGACTCCACAATCTCAGGAGACTGTCCCGCCCAGTTAATCTGCACGATAACCTGAGGAGGTGATAAATCAGGCAAAGCATCCAAAGGTGTGTTCTTCATACTCCAAATAGAGGCGGCAACTAAGACCAAAGATGCTAAAAGGATAATAAATTTGTTCTTTATACTAAATGCGATGAGTTTTTCTATCATAATTTTTCCATTTTTTTAGTTTGGAAAATTATAGCAGGCTTGTGTGTAGGGTTTGTGGTGAGGAGGCGGGTATTGATATTAATGTATTTTCATCTTGCCAATAAATTTCCGCAAGGTAATTTATTGGCTACTGTTTTGTTATAAGTCAGTAAACTTCTTTTCTATGTGCAACTCTAACTACAGTGATAACTAAAAACTCATTTTCCTTAATGTAAATAATTCTATAGTTACCAGCTCTTGTCCTGAACTTTCCTTTATGTTTGCCTTGAAGATGTTTATCGTTAGAAAAATTTCCATTTTGTAAGTCTATAATTTTTAAAGCAATGAGTTTTTGTATTTTAGTGTCAAGTTTTAAGAACTCTTTTTGGGCATCTTTTTCAAATGCAACTTTATACATTAATCCCTGCTTTTTTAAATACTTCTTCTAAGGGTATTACAGTTGATTTCCCAGATTTAAGATTATCTATTCTTTTATCAGCAATCATTTCATCAAGCTTGTCAAAATAGAGCTCTATTGCTTTTTCAACAAGACTTGTTCTTGTTTTGTCTAACTCATGTGCATATTCATCAAGTGTCTGTACAATATCTTTTTCAAGTCTAATATTTATCGCTTGTTTCATTGTTAAAACCTTTTTTTGTTTTGTATCTACAATTGTAGTGCATAAAAGTTTCTTTGTCAAGTTCTTATAACGGTTGAATAGAGCTAATAAGTGACCGCTTAGGTAATTTTATTGGCTCGTATGTTCCTTTTTTTTAATTTTTTACTTTATACTATTTTAGAGTTTTTGTTAGAAGTAGTATATCGGTTTTTAGCTAAAGCAGCAAAGTCTAGCTTGTAGGGTAGTCGGATAATTACACTTTAAATTTGAGTGGCGAGTAAATCAGTTTTTAATATCTTTTTTTTGCAAGAAAAAGAAAAAGCTGGATTGGATTGAATCACGAGGCAAAGTTATGTGTAGTATTATTGCTTAAAAGTCACATAGGAGTATTCTCCTATGCTAACGAACTCTCTTAAAATATTAGGAGGTTTTCAGTGGAGAATTGTATCGGAATTGATGTGTCAAAAGCAAGTTTAAATGTGCATATCTCAAAAA
>CAZDEM010000102.1:0-7137 GCA_964504315.1 uncultured Sulfurimonas sp. | reverse complement strand
AATATAGCCGGTGTACTTCTAGTCATAATTTATGCTATAGCATTGTCAAAAATGCTCGTTGCTCCGATACAAACACTTACAAAAAAACTGGCAAATATGAATGAACATCTTATAAAAGAGATTGATACACAAAGACTTCCTGCAGAGTTTGAACCTTTGGGAGAAACACTTAATCACCTGATTTCTAGAATTCAAAACTTTGTCAAATACCAAAAAGAACTTTTTATAGGAACGGCTCATGAACTTAAAACCCCTTTGGCTGTCATAAAATTAAAAAACCAAGTTACACTCATTAAAAAACGAACGCCAGAGGAGTATATAGAAGCAATTAAAACAACAAATAAAACTGTTGACGAGATGAATATAATCGTTTCAAATATATTAAATATAGGTCGCCAAGAAGGTGCTCAGCTTGACAAACCGGTAGAAGTAGATGTCATAGCATTTTTAAAACAAAAAGCGAATGATTTTAAACTGCTTGCCGAAAATGAGGGCAAAGTACTGCAGATGCATTTTGAACCGGATGGTTTTATGGCAACGCTGCAACTCAGCCTTTTAAATCAAATCATTCAAAACTTTTTGCAAAATGCTCTTAAATTCACACCTAAAGAGAAATCGGTTACGCTCAGAAGCTCTCAGGATGATGTCGGGCTTCTAATAGAAGTCATAGATGAAGGATGCGGAATTGATGATACAATTGATTTATTTGCTCCGTTTAAGAGACAAGGAAACAAATCAGGTGTCGGACTTGGTCTGTTTTTAGCAAAAAGTGCTGCAGATGCCTTAGGTGCTAGAATAAGTATAAAAAACAGAGAAGACGGAATTGATGGAACAATTGCATCATTACAGCTTAATTCTAAACTCTCTTGCATAATTCCAAGAAATCGATAACGTTTCAAAAATAATAAAGCTTTAATTTGATATAAATCGTCAGATAAAAAATAAGTATAGAATATAAGGTTTTTGAATATGGCTCTAATAATTAATGATGAATGTATCGCATGTGATGCATGTAGAGAAGAATGTCCTACGTTGGCAATAGAAGAAGGCGATCCAATTTACTATATTGATCCTGATAGATGTACCGAATGTGTCGGAATATATGATGAACCTGCTTGTATATCTGTTTGCCCGGTTGACTGTATAGTTCCAGACAAAGATAATGTTGAGACAATAGCAGAACTTCAATTTAAGTATAAAAACTTAGAAATAGAAGAATAGTACCTTGGCAAAACGTGTTGCAATCATAGACATTGGTTCTAACTCAGTTAGAATGGTGATATACGAGAAAGTATCCCGTTTTGCGTTTCATCTACTTCATGAAGCAAAATCAAAAGTCAGAATTTCTGAAGATGCCTACAAACACAATGGATCCCTGCAGGAAGTTCCAATGCAGAGGACTTTTGATGCACTCAGTGATTTTATACAAATCAGTAATTCGTTCAAAGTAAACAAACTCTTATGTGTCGCGACTTCAGCATTAAGAGATGCTCCCAACAAAAAAGATTTCCTGCAAAAAGTAAAACAAAAGTTAAAACTCAATATCAAAATTATAAGCGGTGAAAAAGAGGCCTATTTTGGGGCTATTGCCTGTGCAAATCTTTTACCCCAGCAACACAATGCGCTTAGTATAGATATAGGAGGAGGTTCTACTGAGCTTGCCTATATAGACAAAAACAATGTTTCACATCCTTTATCTTTAAAACTTGGAACTGTCCGCCTTAAAGAGCTTTATTTCGACTCTAATGATATTAAGGGTGCGGTTAAATATATTGATAAACAGCTAGAAATGCTGCCAATTGAAAAAATCAACACCCTTATTGGGATTGGTGGAACATTTCGAGCAATTTCAAACTCCATAATGAAACGTACAACATATCCTCTGAACAAATTGCATGCATACGAGTATGATGCAGCAACACTAAAGCAGTTTATAGAAGAGCTTTTACATACAAAAAACAATAAAGAGTTGAAAAATCTTTTTATTGACAACAATAGATTTGATGTTATAAAACCCGGTACGCTTATTTTACAAAGAGTGCTTAAAAAAATAAATATCTCAAAAATTATTACCAGCGGTGTTGGTGTTAGAGAAGGTGTTTATTTAGCAGATTTGCTAAGAAATTCTAAGCATAAATTTCCCCACAACTACAATACTTCAGTACGATATCTCATAGACACACATGTACAGGATAAGCAATTTTCAAATAATTTAAATTTACTCAGTAAAAAGATATTTGATTTAACATATGAATATTTTGGTATAGACTATAAATACAGATATAATCTTGCCATAGCAGCGAAGCTTTATCCTGCGGGGAGCAGTGTACACTTTTATTCACAAAATAAGCATACATATTATTTGATACAGAGTGCCCTGGAATATGGATTTACGCATCATGACATCATGCTGATAGCCACACTGACAAAATATGCTAAGAACAAACTGCCCTCAAGTACACATTTGCAGCTTTATAAACAACTTTTACCGAAAGAACAAGTCACAAAAACACTTAGTTTTATGCTCTCATTAAGTATTGCACTTTTGAGCCATAGGCCAAGAAATTTAGATTTTGAATTGAATTTCAAGGGAAATACTTTACATGTAAGCTCCACTAAAAAGCTTTATCTTTCCAAAGAAGCAGTGGTAAAATTAGAGTGCGGGCACCAAGACTTTAAAGTATTATTTTAAAATCTCTGTCCCATTGTAAACTCAAAGCTTGATGTTTTATCCCCCGCTTTAGGGCTTATTGGACGAGCAAACATGAGCTGAATCGGTCCGACAGGTGAAAACCACTCTATCCCCGCACCATAGCCTGCTCTTGATATGTTATTAGTCAATAAATTGTTTGTAGTATTATCTGAAATCGTTCCCCAGTCAGCAAAAGCCACTAAGCGCATTTTTGCTTTAGGAATCAGTGGTAAACTCAGTTCTACATTGTTTGAAAAAGTTTGTGTTCCACCAACTCTTCTTATTCCATCTGTTGCTGTAGCATCCGCAACAGTTGGAGAAAGAGAATATGATTGATACCCTCTAACACTTCCTATGCCACCCATATAGAATTTTTCCGCCAGCGGAATATAGCCATTATCGATTAGAGCATAATATCTTGCTTTGTATCTAAAAATCGCATCAAACCCCAGTAAATCCTGAAGTCCATAATATTTAGAAAAATTAGTTCTTGCTTTGATAAAGTCTGCCGTTCCGCCAAGTCCTGATTTTTCAAGACTCTGTGTCAATTCAAATCCTTTACGCGGAAGATAATAATCATCTGTATTATCCCATTTTGCACTTACTGTCACACCACTTTTTGTATAAGACTCAAATGGATTTACCCCGCCATATATACTGGCATTAAAATCATTTCCGAAAGTATAGCTGTTGCTTGAATAACCATAACCTACATATCCACTTATATGACGAGTAAATCTATGTCCTAATCCCATTGTCAGACCATTACTTAAAACTGAATAATCGATATAGTCATATGCTGAATGATAAATAGAAAAATTTCCACTAAAGTCACTGTCATTTAAACGTGGATTCGAAATATTAAAAGAGTAGTTTTGTGTTGTTTGAGATTTTTCAGCTTTTACTCCGACATTAATACCTGAGCCCCAAATATTTCTATCACTCACTCCTATACTCACCAAAAGACCGCCATAGCTTCCATATCCACCACCAAGTTGAATATTACCAGTCGGAGCTTCTTTTACTTTGACAATTAAATCCATAGTTTTATTGTCAATTCTTTTTTCTTCTATTGTATTGCCGTCAAAAAATCCAAGTCTTCCAAGGGCTGTACGAGAATCCGTTAAATCAGTTAAAGAATACATATCGTTTGGACCCAAATATAATTCTCTACGAATTATTCTGTCAAGTGTTCTGTTGTTACCTGAAATCAATACATTTCTAATTTTTACTTTATCACCAGGCATGACTTTAAATACTACTTCAACTGTATGTTTTTCTTTGTCCTTTTTTAAATCTGGCACAACCTGAACAAAAGCATAACCCAAATCCGCTACAAGTGTTTTAATCTTTTTAGAATCATCTCTAAAAGTTTTTATGTTAAATACTTCACCCGATTCAAGAGATATAACCTCTTGTAGCTTTTTATCATCAGCTACATGTTTCACTTGATTAATAGAAACTTTACTAATTGTATAAGGCTTACCTTCAGAAACCAGGTAACTCATATCAGCACTGTAGTTATCAAAGTCAACTCTTACAAAAGGTTCATCTACTTTGGCATCCAAATACCCATACTGCATGTAATAGTCACGAATACGCAAGTTGTCATATTCTAAATCCCTCAAGCTCATCTTTCCATCATTTTGACCCCAGAACCAGCCCATAAATTCTTGTTCTTTATTTGCTATAACATCATCAAAATCATCTGAGTCCAACCCATATACTCCGCTGTATTCTAGCTTTTTAATAATGATTTCTTCACCTTCATTGACAATAAAAGTAACTTTAACACTTCCATTTTCCAAGTATGTTGTCTCAACTTCTACAACACTGTCAATTTTCCCTTCTTGTGAAATTGCATCGATGATGCGTTGTTTAGCAGCTTCGAGTTTTTTCTCATCATACAGCGTTCCTTTTTTGATTTGAATGACAGAATCTTTTACGTCTTCATCACTCTCTTTCCAACCTTTGAGTTCTACTTGAGAAATAATTGCTTTTTCTTTAAAATAAAAAGTTAATTTTCCATTGTCATCAAACTCTGTCCAAATATCATTAAAATAACCTTGATCAAAATATTTTTTAATAGCCTTATCAACTATCTCTTCATCAATATCATCACCTTTAGAAAATCCCAACATTCTGAGTGCAACTGGCTTAGAGAGGTGAACAAGACCATTGTATTCAATTGTTTTAACTACTTGCGCGTAAATGTTTGTTGTAAAAACAACCAGTAAAAAAGATAAAAGTATTTTCATTCATATTCCATTTAAAAAATTAGTAAAGATTTTACCCATTATGAGGTTAATATTAAGTAAATTCAGTATAATTTTGCAAATTAATATAAAGAATAAACATGAACATTGCAATTATTGGATTAGGTTTAATGGGTGGTTCGCTTGCTCTGTCTTTAAAAAAACAAAATTATGTTGACTCGATTGTGGGGTATGATCATAATGAAAAGCATAAAAAAGATGCCCTTTGTCTTGGTTTGGTTGATAAAATAGTCTCTTTTGAAGAGCTCAAAAAGTGTGACGTTATCTTTCTTGCTATTCCCGTAAACGGTGTCATCAATACTCTCAAAGAACTTACTGATGTGGATATTGATACTACTATCATCGATCTTGGCAGTACAAAAGAAAAAATCGTTGCCTCTGTCCCACCTCAAATACGTAAAAACTTTGTAGCCGCACATCCTATGACAGGAACAGAAAACTTTGGTCCCCATGCTGCTGTTGAAAATCTTTACTATGATAAAGTCGTTGTGTTGTGTGACTTAGAAGAGAGCGGAGAGATTCAAGAAAAAGTTGCAAAAAAAATATTTAAATCACTCCATATGAAAAAGTATTTTATGAAGTCCCATGAGCATGACCGCCATGCGGCTTTTATTTCTCATATGCCTCACGCTATCTCTTATTCTATCGCAAATACTGTTTTAAAACAGGAGAACAAGCACAATATTTTAGCGCTTGCTGCCGGTGGTTTTCGTTCAATGAGTCGTCTTGCAAAGAGTTCACCTTATATGTGGGAAGATATTTTCAGACAAAATAAGGAGAATCTGCTTGAAGCCATAGAACTCTTTGAAGCAGAATTAACAAACCTCAAACAAAATATTCAAAACGAAGAGTGGGACAAAGTCCATCAAGAGATGGCTAATGCCAATAAGTTGCACGATATCCTAGACTAGGATATATCGTACTTCTTGAGTATCTCTTTTAGTTTTTTCTTATCTATTTTCTCTTTTTTCGATGCGTAAAGATTCGCTTCTAAAATATCTACTATTTTTTTCACTTCATCATCTTTATCTTTATACGGTAACAGTTTTATAAGCAGCAACTTCTCATCATTAAGATTCAATCCCTTTTCTCTTTTAAAGAATTTCACGGGCTTAATAAAGAGCATAATTAAAATACCTACCGCCAAACCAACAACAAATGCTATCGTCACCCACAGCATACTGAAAGTTTCTACTGTACCCTTTACATGTAACGCTTCTTCGGGTGCTTTTACCGAGGTATCTCTTTGTATTTTCAGTTCAGTTTTTTTAACAGAACCGTTCACTTTAATGTGAATCGGCTGTGTAGAAATTTTTTCAACTCTTTTTGTTTTTAAATTATAAAAAGCTAAAGAAAAAGGAGGAATAGTAAAATCTTTATCTGAAACAAAAGCTAGTTTTTGTGTAAGCGTATTGCCCTTGATATTTATTTTCTCATCAAAAACATTCACACCCGGTATGTAGGGCTTAAAACTTTTAATATCTTCCAAATTTCCATCACCTAGCACTTTTACAGTGACATTTACAGCTTCGTTAGGATTCATTTGTAATTTATCGGCTGTCGCTTCAATAGTAAAATTTCCGACAATTTTTGCATTATTAGGTAAAGGCTGTACATGTAGCTCAACTTCATTTGAAAAGTAACTTTTCCATTTTACCTGAGGCATAAAACCACCCCAGACATCTCGTGAAGAAATTCTGCTTGCTATTTTTAACTGTGCCGGTTTAATGCTAAGGTTACCTTCTCTTTGGGGAGCAAGTTTATACATCGCTTTGGTGATGACAAAATCACCTTTTTCAGTTCTTGTCGCTTGTGATTCGCCTTTGATCCAGAAGCCTTTAAAATCCGGTGCTATAAACTTACTGTCAACTGCCTCTGCATCTTTTTTTTGTTTCAAAACAAGCTCTAAATTAAACGGCTCACCTACAAACAGGTTCGTTTTCGAGGGAATGAGATTGACTACAAAATCTGCATTTTTATCTTGTACTGCCGGTTTCACTGTCACTTTTACACTCTTTGACTGCTCCATTTTACCATCAACTTCAACATTGACAGGGGCAATCACACAACTTTTTTGCGGCATAAACTGGTAACTCAGTACATAACTTTTTTTATAGTCATTATTTATCATTTGAATACTTGTCTGAGAGCTCGTACCCAGTACATTGC
>CAZDEM010000101.1:0-7191 GCA_964504315.1 uncultured Sulfurimonas sp. | reverse complement strand
CAAAAATCACACAAGGTAAAAGTAAAAATAGTAGTTTTTTCATAAGCAGCTCTTTGAAATTTTATATAATTCTTATTATATCCATCTTGGACTTAGAATATCAACAATTTTATTACAAATTAATAATACTAAATAAGTTTTGAATTCATTTATATACTATGATATACTTATGATAATTAAAATAAAAGATAATAAATTGGACATAAATGGCTAAAATAACTAAAGAAAAACGAAAAGATGGAATTATTAACGCGGCATTAAAACTTTTTTCAGAAAGAGGTTTTTATGTTACAACTATTCCTGATATAGCAGAAAAAGTCGGGATGAGTGTAGGTAATTTTTATAATTATTTTAAATCCAAAGATGCTCTTGCTAAAGATCTTGTTATGTATATATCAGAGTATTTAGGCGGAAATATTAGAGAAATAAATGATAAAAATATATCAACAGAAGAAAAAATTCACGAAATTGTTGTAATGTATTTTAATATGGCTAATAGTAAACCGGAGATGATTGAATATTTTTTAAGAGTTTATTTGTCAAATCGTGAAGTTTTTGTTGATGGGTGTGAGGGGATGATATGCGTGTCTCCTTTTGTCACAGAAATGATGATTTTCTTTAATGATGGTGTTGAATCCGGAGACTTGCATAATCAAGACTTCTTTAGTGCTTTTGGTTTGTTTATGGGCTATTTGGGAGGTATGGTGTTTCTTTTTGGAGAGAAAATCTTACCTAAACCATTAGAAGAGTATGAAGTGTCAATTTCACAAAACATATACAATGCACTTAAAACCAGATAAAAAATTAAAACTTTTATGGCTTCAAGGTGTTACATGTAATGGTAACACTCACTCTTTCTTTAATCTTGAAAATTTACCGCAATTACTAAATCGTGTAGAAATAATACATCATCCATCTTTAGAATCTCAATACTCTTATGAAGAGATGACCAACTGTTTATTAGAATGTGACATACTTGTTTTTGAAGGTGCTTATGATCCGCAAATGAAAAGAAATGATGTTTTACTTAGTAATATCGTTTCCCATTATGCAAAAAAAGCAAAACATATTATAGCTGCTGGAAGTTGTGCAAGTTTTGGCGGTATGTTTAAACAAAGTGCTCCGCAAAGAAACAGCGGATTGATATTTAATGAAAAAGAGTCTGGGGGACCTTTACAAAAGTATAAAGATAAAGTGATTAATTTATCAGGGTGCCCTATACATCCTGAATGGCTGGGATACACTTTAAAAATGATTTTAGATAATTATACAATTGTACTTGATGAATTACATCGGCCTGTTGAACTGTATAGTACACTGGCGCATCATGGATGTACAAGAAATGAATATTTTGAATGGAAAGTGGATTCTGATAACTTTGGTGAAAAGGAAGGTTGTTTATATTACAAGCAAGGTTGTAGAGGACCTATGACGCACGCTTCTTGCAATAAAATTCTATGGAACGAAACAAATTCTAAAACTCGCGCTGGAACACCATGTTTTGGTTGTACTGAACCGGATTTTCCAAGACAAAATATGTTTGTCACTAAAACAAATATGTCTATTCCCGAAGATGTACCTTTAGGTGTTTCTAAGCGTGCTTACTTAACTATTGCAGGTATAGCAAAAACATTTCATATTAAAAGATTAGAAGGAAAATTAATTGATTACAAAACAGATAATTGATCAGATAGAAGGTGAGGCATCAATCTATTTTGATATGAAAGATGATGTAGTCGATTTTTCAACAGTGGCTTTCCCACATTTTAGGGGGATGGAGAGTATTTTAAAAGGTAAAAATGCTCTTGATGCTTTAGTTATTACACCAAGAGTATGTGGTATTTGCGGACATTCCCATTTAATGGCTTCTGTTCGTGCTATTGAAGATGCTTATAAAAATTCGGGTAATACGATTCAATTAAGTGAGAAAGCAAAAACAATAAGAGAATTTACTCTTTTAATGGAAATAGTTCAAAATCACTTTAAATGGATATATTTAGTCATTATTCCTGAATTAAATAAACTAAACTCTTCTTCTCGAGTTCAAACACCTTTAAAAGGAGCATATGCAGCTTCACTTGCAGCTAAAGCCATTGCAACGTTTGCAGGACAATGGCCGCATTCGTCTTATATGGTACCAGGTGGAGTTACATGTGACCCTACACATATGGAAAGAATTAAAGCTCAAAGTTATTTGGATGAATTAATAAATTTTTTTGAGAAAGAGAGTCTTGGTACCTCTTTGGATGAATTTTTATCATTTGAATCATGTAAGGAATTTAACAAATTATCCAGTGATATTTCATATATTGAGCAGGAATTAATCAATAACGCATTTAATGACAAAGGTTCGTCATATGATCGGTTTGTTGTGTTAGGAAAACATAGTTTTACAAAAGAGTCTAAAATAAAACAAACGCGTTCTTATAAAATAGATACTAAATTTGTTCATACAAATGATGCATATAGTCCAAATCAAAAATCATATGCTAAAAATGCATTCTATAAAGATGAGTTTTATGAAACAGGTCCATTAGCCAGATGTATGTCCATAAATTTACCAATTATCAAGAATATGCATAGAAGATATAAAGATAGTGCATATAGCCGTGTAATGGCCAGAATATTTGAATTAGCCTATATACTCAAACATACGAAAACTCTTATTTCTACATTAAACCTAAATGAAAACTCTTTTAATAAACCAGCCGATATTAATACAATAAATGGAAGCGGAATAGGTGTTGTTGAAGCACCAAGGGGTCCGTTGATCCATAAAATTACAATTAATAATGGAATTATCAGTGATTATAAAATAATAACTCCTACCCAATGGAATATAGGAAGTTCTACAAAGCAAAATCCTACACCTGCTCAAAAAGCCATGTCTGGCAGATCGAAAGAAGAAGCACTCTTCATTTTTCGTACTTTTGATGTTTGTTCTGTTTGTACTACGCATTAAATATATAAGTAGTCCATAAAATACACAAGAAATATATATGTTTAGTTTTAATTAAGAAGTATAATATTACTTTAAGTTATTCTCCTGTATTATTTTGAATGGTTATTCATTTATGCAAAAGAGGAGTTGGATATGGCAGACAGGATTGAAGGTGTAAAAAAGCTTTTTACATCTAAAAGTGCACGTGTTGAAACAAATAAAGGTGATGCTTATTATGCTAAGCTATTTGAAACATGTCAGGCGAGAATTGAAGAGTTAAAAACTCAAGAACCAATTAATAATAGACTTGATATAAAGGACGTATTGGAATCACAAGGAGTTGACAGACGTGATTTTATGAAATGGGCAAGTGCAGTTACAGGAATGTTAATGTTACCTGCTTCATTCACTCCTTTAGTGGCAGATGCTACATTACTTATGAATAGAGCTCCAGTAATTTGGTTAGAACTATCAGATTGTGCTGGAAATTCTGAAGCATTACTCCGTTCTGATGGACCAAAAGTTGATGAAATTGTTCTTGATATTATCTCTTTGGAATTTCATGAAACACTTATGGCAGCTTCAGGTCACCAAGCAGAAAAACAATTAGAAGATGCAATTGAACATTTTAAAGATAAATACTTACTATTTGTTGAAGGTGCGATACCATTAGGGCTAAATGGTCAATTTGGTACTATTGGCGCCAGTGGAGAAACAATGCATGATCATTTAATGCGTGTTAGCAAACATGCTGCAGCTGTTGTGGCAGTTGGTTCTTGTGCAACTTTTGGAGGTGTTCCAGCAGCTTCTCCAAATCCGACTGAAGCAGTTGGTGTTATGGATTTAGTAAAAGGAAAACCTCTTATTAATATTCCTGCCTGTCCAGCCAATCCTGCAAATATGGTAGGGGTGATCCTTCATTATATTTTAACTGGTCAAGTACCAGAATTAGATTCATTATTACGTCCTAAATTTGCTTTTGGATATAGAATTCATGATAATTGTGAAAGACGTGCACACTTTGATGCTGGTGAATATGTTGAAGAGTGGGGAGATGATGCTGCCAAAAATAATTTTTGTCTTTATAAAATGGGTTGTAAAGGACCTATGACATTTAATAACTGTTCAATTGTTAGATATAACGAAGGTGTAAACTGGCCTATTGGTGTTGGTCGCGGTTGTATTGGCTGTTCTGAACCGGATTTTTGGGACAAGTATGCGTATGAGCGTCCAATGGCAGATGCTAAGATAAAAGCACCTACAGGCGGAGTTGAAAAAACTGTCGATGAGTTTGGTTTAGGTTTATTAACAGCAGCCGGTATTGGAATCGGTATCCATGCAGCTGCAAGTATAGTTGCAGGTAAAAAAGAAGACGGAGGAGAAGCATAATGGCAAATAAGCATATAGTTATAGATCCAATTACGAGGATAGAAGGGCACTTAAGAATTGAGGCCGTTATTGATGAAAATAATACAATTATAGATGCATATAGTTCATCGACTCTTTTTAGAGGTATAGAAACTATTTTAAAAGGGCGTGATCCTCGAGATGCAGGTCTTTTGGCAATGCGTATATGTGGAGTTTGTACTGGAACACACTATCAAAGATCTATTGAAGCTGCTGAAGATGCATTTGATATAACTATTCCTAAAAATGCTCGTATTGTGCGTAACTTGATTCAAGGTGCATTGTATGTTCATGATCACTTAGTGCACTTTTATCAACTGCATGCTCTTGATTTTGTTGATGTTGTTTCAGCTCTTTCGGCAGATCCTAAAAAAACTGCAGTAGAAGCAGAAAAATGGGCTAAAGTAGCAGGCACAAATCCTTATATTGATGGTGCCGGACAATTTAAAGAGATTCAAGATAGAATTGCTAAATTTGTTAAACAGGGGCGTTTAGGAATCTTTGGAAACGGTTACTGGGGCAATAAGCACTATAAACTTACTCCGGAACAAAACCTGATAGGTGTTGCCCACTACTTGCAAGCTCTTGATATTCAAAGAGATATGGCTAAGATGCAGGCAATTTTTGGCGGTAAAAATCCACATCCTCAATCTATTGTTGTCGGTGGTGTAACTTGTGTTCAAGATATTCAAAATCCTTCTCGTATAGGTTTATTTAAATCTCTTTTAAAAGATAGTACCAAGTTTATTAAAGAAGCATATCTTCCTGATGTATATATGGCTGGAACTATGTATGCGGATGAAGCTACAGATTCTAAAGCGACATTTACAGAGCTTATGCAAGGAAAAGGTGTAGGTGGAACTGGTGGTGGACTTCTAAATTATATGGCATATGGTGGTTTCCGTTTGGATGATACAGGCTTTTATAATGCAGAATTACTTTTTCCAAGTGGTATTGTTTATAACGGTGATTTATCTAAAGTTGAAGATGTGGATCCAGATAAAATTGCAGAAGATGTTACACATGCGTGGTATGATGCTGATAAACCACAACATCCATATGAGGGAACTACCATTCCTAAATATACAGGTTTAGAGAAAAAAGCTGATGGAATAGCTTACTTAAAAACAGGCGGAAAATATTCTTGGATTAAGTCGCCGATATATAATGACACTCGTATTGAAGTTGGACCATTGGCTCGTATGGTTGTTGGTGTTGCTAGAGGTGATAAACGTATCACTAAATATGTTACTAACTTCTTAAAAAGAGGAAATCTTCCAACATCAATACTCTTTAGTACTATAGGAAGAACAGCCGCTCGTGCCGTAGAAACTGAATTAATGGCTGATGTAATGATGGAATGGGTAGATGAATTAGCTAAAAATGCTGCAAGTGGTGATTTAAGTACTTGGACTGAATTTGATTTTGACAAAGTAAGTGTAAAAACTAAAGGGAGAGGAATGGAAGAAGCTCCTCGTGGAGCTTTAGGTCACTGGATGAAAATTGAAAATGGTAAAATTGAAAATTATCAAGCAGTAGTACCATCAACTTGGAATGCGGCTCCTCGTGATTATAAAGGTCGTATGGGTGCTTATGAAGCTTCATTGATCGGTACAAAAGTAGCAAATCCTGAAGAACCACTAGAAATTATTCGTACAATCCACAGTTTTGACCCTTGTATTGCCTGTGCTGTACATGTGGTAGATACTAAAGGTAAAGAGCTTGGTGTCTATAAAATAGATACTCAATGTAGCATCTAGGGAGATTAATTATGAAAGCTGGACACAAGCAAGTTAAACGCATGACAGGGATGATGCGGTCAATTCACTGGGTAAATGTGATATCAATGGTAGTAGCTGTAATAACAGGTCTATACATTGCTGATCCCTATTATCAAACATTTATTGCAGAATCTGCAGTAGATAAATATGTGATGGCGTGGAATAGATGGGGACACTTTATGGTCGCAATTATTTTTGATGTTACATCAATTATAGTGGCTTATTTATTTTTCTTTTCAAGGTTTGAAAAACCATATAAAAAAGTTATTCCAACGAAGAAAAATATTAAAGAGTTCTTTGAAGTTTTTTTAAACTTAATAACATTAAATCGTCGTAAAAAGTTTGATTCTGAACATAGTGATAGTTTTAATACTGTTTATTTCTTAATTTTTCACTTATTATTAGCGTGGATGTTATTAACTGGTTTACAACTTTATGTTGAAGGTCTTGAATCAGGATTAAGTTCGATTGGAAGTTGGTGGCCAGCTATGCTACACTTTGTTACAGATTGGACTATCCCTGTAACTGGCGGCACATTAATGGATGTTAGAATTTCACATCATGATACTATGTGGTTTATTTTAATATGGGTAATGTTCCATATATACTAACAAGTATGGCGTACTATTTTCTGGAAAGAGGGTGATATTGCTATTGTAGTTGGCGGTACTAAATTTGTGAAAGAGAATGAAGCTTAGGCTTTATTCTTTTTACTCAATATAACTTATATCAATCCCCATTAAAGGAAAGAAATGGCATTTGTTCTTGAACTTCAAATCAAATCAAATCAAAAATATATTAAAAATTACATAGTTAGTATTATTAGAACATATAATATAAATGCAGACGTTACACAAAACGGTGAAAAATTAATTTGTGCTTTTACATCAGAACATGAAAAATTACAAGAGTGTCTTGAGGCAATAGCACAACAATTGCCGGCATCAATATTTTTAAAAGATTCATCTAGTTATGAAACTGATGCCAATCCGAATTCGTTACCTGAAATAGAAAATGAGTTTCCATTAAACTTGGGATTGTGTCCATCCTGCCAAAAAGAAC